>CAIUXU010000508.1 GCA_903903205.1 uncultured Syntrophobacterales bacterium | reverse complement strand
CGGCAGAGGTAAACGAGGTTCAGGATATCTTTTCGGAAGCAGGAGCCGCCGAAGCCGATGCTGGCGTTTAGAAACTTCGGACCGATGCGGCTGTCCATACCGACGGCGCGGGAGACCTCGGCGACATCCGCTTCCGCCTTTTCACAGAGGGCGGAGATGGCGTTGATCGAGGAGATCCGCTGGGCGAGAAAGGCGTTGGAGACCAGCTTCGAGAGCTCGCTGCTCCAGATGTTGGAGGTGAGAATTCTCTCCTTTGGGACCCAGCTTGCGTAAATATCGACCAGGGTCTGCCTCGCCTCCAGACCGTTCTCCGTCTCTCGTGAGCCGATCAGGATGCGGTCCGGATGCTCCAGATCGCGGACGGCCGTTCCTTCCGCTAAAAATTCGGGGTTGGAAAGGACGTCGAAGCAGATGCCGTTTTCGCGGCAGTTCAGGATCCTCTCCATCGCGAGGGCGGTCTTCACGGGCAAAGTGCTCTTTTCGATCACGATCTTGGAGGATTCCGAAAATTCCAGAATCTGGCGGGCGGTCTTTTCCCAGTACTGAAGATCGGCGGCCATCCCGGCGCCCAGGCCGAAGGATTTGGTTGGGGTGTTCACACTGACGAAAATGATATCATTTTCACGGATTCCCCGTTCGATCTCCGTGCTGAAGAAAAGGTTTTTGCCGCGTGTCGCCCGGACAAGCTCATCCAGACCGGGTTCGTAAATGGGGAGGTTGTCGGAATTCCAGGCCGCGATCCGCTCAGGGTTGATGTCCACCACCGTTACCCGGCAGCGGGGGCATTGGGAGGCGATCATCGCCATCGTGGGGCCGCCGACATACCCGGCGCCGATACAGAGAATCCTCTTTTCAAAAGTCATGGCATCCTCGCAAAGTTTAATTAGGGACAGCTCCCGATTAATTTCGAAGTTAATCGGGAGCTGTCCCCAATTAAACTCCTGAAATAGGCGATGGTCTTCTCCAGTCCTTCGGAAAGCTGGATTTCTGGTTCCCATCCCAGTTTTTCGCGGGCCAGCGTGATATCCGGCCGTCGCTGGATTGGATCGTCCTGGGGGAGGGGTTTGAAGATGATCCGTGAAGCGGAGCCCGTCATTTGGATCAGGGTCTCCGCCAGTTGCAGGATGGTGAATTCCCGTGGGTTGCCGATGTTGACGGGGCCGGTGAATGCATCAGGGGAGTTCATCATCCGGATCAAACCCTCGATCAGATCGTCCACATAACAAAAGGAGCGGGTTTGTGAACCGTCGCCATAGACGGTGATATCTTCCCCCTTCAGGGCCTGTACGATAAAGTTGCTAACGACCCGTCCGTCATGAACCGCCATCCGGGGTCCATAGGTATTGAAAATCCGGACGATCTTCACATCCACATGGTTCTGGCGATGGTAATCCATCATCAGGCATTCGGCGGCCCGCTTCCCTTCGTCGTAGCAGCTTCGAATCCCGATCGGGTTGACGCGGCCCCAGTAGCCCTCCTGTTGCGGATGGATTTCCGGATCGCCGTAAACCTCAGATGTGGAAGCTTGGAGGATCCTGGCTTTCACCCGCTTGGCCAAGCCCAGGGCGTTGATGGCGCCCATGACGCTGGTCTTGATCGTCTTGATCGGGTTGTATTGATAATGGACGGGGGATGCCGGACATGCCAGGTTGTAGATCTGATCGACTTCGAGATAGATCGGGTTGATGATGTCGTGGCGGATGAATTCAAAATGGGGGTTGCCCAGCAGATGGCGGATATTGTCCTTGCTGCCGGTGTAAAAATTGTCGAGGCAAAGGAGCTCTTCGCCTGCTGCAAGAAGCCTCTCGCAGAGGTGCGACCCGAGAAAGCCGGCGCCGCCGGTGATCAGTATTCGTTTCATGTCGTCTGCTCCTTTAAAAGAGTACTTCGCACTTGCTTTTTTCCGTCAGGTTGCTATAAACCACATGGTGATTTTATCTGTCAATCAAATTATTGTTCTTGCAACCCATTTTTGCGGGAATGAACACGGTTTATGAGAAAAAAACTTCATCAAAAAGGGGAGGGCGGTCGGAAGAGAGGGGCCGGTGAGGATCGGTCGATCACGGAAGAACCGTTCAACCCCACGGCACGGATGGGATCTGAAACGGTGGGGACACTTTATGTGGTGGCGACCCCGATCGGAAACCTGGAAGATATCACCTTGCGGGCGATCCGGATTCTGAAAGAGGTCCGTCTCATTGCCGCCGAGGATACCCGGCGGACGCGGATTCTTCTTGCGAAGTATGGGATTTCCACGCCGCTAACCAGCCTCTATGACCAGAATGAGGCAGAAAAAAGCGGGCTCCTGATTGCCAAACTGCTTAACGGGGAGGATGTGGCCTATGTCTCGGATGCTGGAACACCGGGGATCTCCGACCCCGGTTACATCCTGGTTCGGGAAGCGCTCTCGGCCGGGATTCGGGTTTCACCGATCCCCGGCGCTTCGGCCCTGATCGCCGCGCTCAGTGTCTCCGGTCTGCCGATGGACAGCTTCATCTTCCTCGGCTTTCTTCCGTCCAAATCGACGCGGCGGCGGCAGTTGCTGACCTCGCTCAGGGAAGAGAAACGGACGCTCATCTTTTACGAATCACCGCATCGCCTGCCTGCATCGATGAGCGACATTGCAGAGTTGCTGGGCGATCGGGAGGTTGTGGTATCGCGGGAGATGACCAAGATCTATGAGGAGTTTCTGCGCGGGCCCGCGTGCGACGTTCTGAACAGACTGGGAAACCGGGTGATCCGGGGTGAAGTAACCCTGATCGTTGCGGGACGATCAGGGGAGGCGCCGGAGTATTCCGACGCGGAGATTGCCACGCGCTGCGAGCAACTGCGGAGTGAAGAGGGCGAAGAACTTTCGTCGCGGGATCTGGCAGAGCGGATTGCGAAGGAAACTGGGGTTTCGCGAAGGCGCATTTACAAACTCTTACTATTTCCTTGAACTGGCGGCAGAGCTGTGATAACGAACAGAGTCAATAGTACTCAGTACGTAGCACTTAGCGCGAGGGAGGGACGGACGTGGCAGAAGGTTTATCCGGCGAGGAAGGGGACCGGGTCATGATGATCGAGGGGCGTGTGCTGAAACCGGAGGACAGAATTCATGAACTCGTGGATATCCTGGACACTGTATCCGGATTGCAGGAAGAAGGTCCCGGAGAGCGGAGGGACAGACCCGCAATCATCTATGATCTCGTCGATGTCGTCGAGCGAAAACCGAGAATGGCGCTCGTCGATGCGGGGCTGCATGAAGAGATCATGAAGCGGGCCCAGGAAATTGCGGAAAAGATTGCCCGGGAGATCATCCCCGATATTGCAGAACGTGTTATCCGCGATGAGATCGAAAAACTGAAAAAACCCGTATGAGAGGTTTCGCACAATGAAATCCAAGGTTTCGTTTTTGATAGCTTTTTTGTTATTTTGCGGTCTCTCTCCAGTGGAAGCGAAACGACCTGCAACGCTGGACATCGGGAAGGGTTCGGCCACGGTCAGTTTTCTGAAAGGTTCCGCCGAAATCCTTGACAAGGGGAAGGGGCCGTGGGTCTCCCTGAAGCTCAATGATGCCCTGGAGGATGGTGATCAGGTGCGGACGAAGGAAGGGGTTCAGATGGAACTCCGCCTGGCCGACAACAGCCGCCTGCGGTTTTCTGGCAATTCCGAGTTCAAGATAGTCCGGATGGAGGTCGGCGGTCCCTCAGCCCCCCGGGATGTCAATGTCCACGTTGCCCTTGGGAAGGCGTGGGCCAGCGTTTCGAAAACAGTCGGGACGAAGGGGAACTTTTCGGTCTCCACCGACACGGCGGTTGCCGGGGTTCGGGGTACCGTTTACAGGATGGATGTCGAGCAGGACCGTTCTTCCCTGGTCCGGGTCTATGACGGGACGGTTCACGTCACCGGCGGCGGAAAGGCCGCGGAGACGCCGAAACCGATTGGGCCTCCCACCCGGATTTCGGGGCCGACGCCGATTCCCGGTCCGCACAAGGTGAGCATGGAAGAGTGGACGGTCATCATCAAGGCGATGCAGCAGGTGAGGATCGGCGCAAACGGGGTTCCGGAGAAACCTCGGGATTTCACTGAAAAGGAAGATCGTGATGACT
>CAIUXU010000507.1 GCA_903903205.1 uncultured Syntrophobacterales bacterium | reverse complement strand
GGCGACCAGTTGGAGGTGGACCTGAGCGCCGGCCTGGTCCGAAACATCACCCAGGGAACGGAGATCAAGGTAGCCCCGCTCCCTCCGGTGATGCTGGAGTTACTGAACGATGGAGGGTTATCGGAGCATTTTAAAAAGCACGGGACCTTCCACCTGCAGAGTATCCGGGAGGAGAAATGACGTCCAGCGGATTCTGACGGCGCCTCCTTGGGCCTGTCGGAGGTGTTAAACTTTTATCAAAGGAGGAAGACGGCTATGCTAGACAAAACGGTTCGTGTGGCACTGGTAACCTTCGCTGCAGCCACGTTACTCATGGTTGCAGGGCAGGGAAATGCGCAACAGGCTTACCCCACCAAACCCGTCCAGATGGTGCCCGCCGGGGCCCCGGGCGGCGGTCTGGATATCCACGCCCGTGCCATCGAACAGGCGTTAACCGCAGAAAAGATGTTGGACAAGCCGTTCACGGTCATCCACAAGGGCGGCGGGGGGGGGAACCTCCTGACCTCCTACCTGGTCAACCAGAAGGGCAATGGTTACGTGATCGGCATCAATAGCAACCGCATCCTGCTGAATGAACTTATGGGAACGATCGAATACGGATTCAAGGACGTCACACCGATCGTTCGCCTGACCACGGAGTACAACTGCTGGGTCGTCCGGGCCGACTCCAAGTACAAAACCGCCCTGGATGTCCTGGCCGACCTGAAAAAGGATCCTACCTCCGTGACTTTCGGCGTCGGTACCGTCCCCAGCAACGATCAATTCAACACCCTGCTGCCCGCGAAACAGAAGGGGGTCGATTACGGCAAAATCAAGATCGTGGTCTTCGATGCGGGCGGAGATGCGATGGCAAAATTGCTGGGCGGCCACGTCCCCATTCTGAGCACCGGCCTCTCCGAAGCGGTCACACAGGCGGAAGCGGGCAAGGTGCGCATCCTGTCGGTCTCCGCTGCCTCCAAACTCGACCGCCTCCCGAACGTACCATGCTGGAAAGATTTGGGAATCGACGTAGCAATCTACCACTGGCGCGGCATCTACGGACCGCCGGAGATGCCCAAGGTCGCCTACGACTACTGGAACAAGAAGTTCGCGGAGATGGTCAAGACCAAGACTTGGAAAGAGTTGTTGGACAAATTCGAGCTGTTCGACGCCTTCATGCCCGGGGATGAATTCACGAAGATGCTGGCGCGGGACAATGAAACCTATCGCGAGCTGCTGGGCCCCATGGGCATGTTGAAGAAGGTGAAAAAATAGCGATGAAACGTCCGAAAAAACTCTCCGAGACACTGCTTCCGCTCATCCTGCTGGTGATGGCCGGTCTCGTCTTCATCAGCATCTGGCGACTTCCGGTCACGTCGACCGCCGACCTCGTCGGACCGCGGATGTACCCCTGGACCCTGGCGGGGCTGCTCGCGATTCTCTCCGTCCTGCTTCTGACGGGCTTTGCGCCGTCGCACGGGGGAGATGTGGGCATCACGGTGGCGGCACTCCTGCGGAGATTTCTCCCCCTGGTACTTTTCTCCACCCTCTATGTGTTCGCGTTGCCTCTGCTGGGGTTCCTGATCGCCACGACGGCGCTCCTGATGGCCTGCTTCTACCTGCTCGGCGAGCAGAAGCACTGGTTGAGCTTTCTGGTCGCTGCCGGCTGTTCCGTTGCGACCTACCTGATCTTTGCAACGTTGCTGGGAATTCAGCTGAACGCCTTCCCCGTGTAGGGGCGGGTTTGAAACCCACCCCTACTTATGCAGCCGGTCCCCGCCATGCGGGCAAAAAACTCTGTACAATCTTGGAGATCAAAAAATGGACACCCTGCCCTTGATCATGAACGGCTTTTCTCAGGCACTGACCGTACCGAATCTGCTCGCCGCCTTCTTCGGATGTTTTTTGGGAACCGTGGTGGGCGTTTTGCCCGGCATCGGCCCTTCCACAACCGTGGCGCTGATGATCCCCATCTCCTTTGCGATGAATCCTGCCACCGCCTTGATCATGATGATGGGCGTTTACTGCGGCGCGATGTATGGCGGGGCCATCACCTCCATCCTGATCAATGTTCCCGGGGAGGCGTCTTCGGTGATGACCGCCGTGGATGGATACCCGCTGGCCAAACAGGGGCGGGGCGGGGTGGCGATGGTGCTCTGCCAGGTCGGATCCTTCATCGGCGGTACCTTGTCCATCGTGGGATTGATGCTGGTGGCCCTACCTCTAGCGAACTTCGCCCTGGAATTTGGCCCTGCGGAGAATTTCTCGGTCATGTTCTTTGCCTTGATCCTCGCTGCGACCTTGATCAGCGAATCGATGCTGCGCGGGATCACCGCCCTGATCATGGGGCTTATCCTGACCTCGATCGGAACCGATCTCCAGACGGGCCTGGGGCGACTCACGATGGGGGTGCCCGAACTGCTGGATGGGATCGACAACGTGGTCGTGATCATCGGTGTGTTCGGTATCGGCGAGGTCCTCTGGTATGTGGTTTCCACATACGGGAAAGAGGAAACCACTCTCGAACGGATCGGAGCGGGCCGCTGGATTCCAAACCGCGAGGAGTGGTGGGCCGGCTTGGGCCCCATCTTCCGAGGTTCCCTGACCGGCTTCATGACAGGTCTCTTGGCCGCCGGTTCCGTGCTCGGTTCATTTCTCTCCTACAGTTTCGAGAAGCGTCTCTCCAAGCATCCGGAAAAGTTTGGCAAAGGGGCCTTGGAAGGGATGGTCGCCTGCGAGTCGGCCAACAACGCCTCCACAGGCGGCGCATTGATCCCGCTGTTGACGCTGGGGATTCCCCACTCCGGAACGACGGCCATTCTGCTGACCGTGCTGACGATGTACGGCTTGAAGCCGGGGCCGCAGATGATGATCGATCAGGCGCCGCTGATGTGGACGGTCATTGCCTCCCTCTATATTGCCAACGTGATCCTGATCATCATGAATCTGCCGGCGGTGGGAATCTTTATAAAAATCCTCGATATTCCGCTGAAATTTCTGATGCCGATCATCTTGGTCTTCGCCTCGGTCGGAGCCTTTTCCATCAACGGGTCGCTCACCGACGTGATCCTGGTTCTGCTCTTCGGCGTCCTCGGATTCTTCATGCGCTGGTCGGGTTTTACGCCGGTCGCGATGGTGCTGGGGATGGTGCTGGGAGATCGGATGGAGCAATCCCTTCGCCAGGCGCTGATGCTATCCTCCAACGGTCCGATGATCCTATTGACCAAACCGATCAGCCTCGCCTTTCTATTGCTGACCGCGGCCATTGTGGCCGTCGATCTGATGACTCGAAAAAAAGGCCGGATCGCCGACGACAGCGAAGGATAGACGACAATATGCCGGCAATGGCCGGTTATGGCCTTGTGATACGTAAAATATGTTTAGGAGGTGTTGAATGGACAAGAGACAGAAGTTTGCTGAACTGATGCAACGTCCCGGTGTCGTTGTGGTGCCGGGCACGTATGATGCGTTGACCGCCAGGATAGCAGAACAGGCCGGGTTCGAGGCCATCTTTGCCACGGGAGCAGGAATCTCCAACGCCCATCTGGGACTTGGCGATGTCGGACTTTTAACTGTGGACGAATTGCTGCGGATCATCAAACCCATGTGCGAACGCACGAACATCCCGCTGATCGTGGACATTGATACCGGTTTCGGCGGTTATTTGAATGTCCAGAGAACCATCCGGGAACTGGAGCATGCGGGTGCGGCGGGCGTTCAGTTGGAGGATCAGATGTTCCCCAAGCGGTGCGGCCACTTCCGGGGGAAGCGCATGGCGTCGATCGGCGAGATGGTCGGCCGCCTGAGCGCCGCCGTCGATGCCAGAAAAGATCCGCGGATGCTGATTATCGGCCGAACCGACGCCCGTGCGAGTGAAGGCCTGGAGGCCGCCATCGATCGAGTCCATCGCTATTTTGAAGCGGGCGCCGACATTGGTTTTGTCGAAGCGCCGCAGACCGTCGAAGAGGTTCGTACAGTAGCGGATGCCTTCAAGGGAAAACCCATGCTGCTCAATCTGGTGGAGGGGGGAAAGACACCCCTCTTCTCGTCCGCCGAACTGGACAAGATGGGCTTCAAACTGATGCTCTGTGCCAACACGGCGCTGCGCTCCGCCATCAAGGCCGTCGGACAGGCGATGGCGGCGTTGAAAAAAGAGGGAACCCAGACAGGGAGTGTCCAGGGTATGATCTGCACCTGGCAGGAACGGCAATCCATCGTGGAATCCGAATCTCTCATGGATCTGGAAATCCACTACGATCAGATTGCCTTGGAAGCGGATAAGAGAAAGTGCTGAGATCTGGACCAAGTGCGTAGGGTGTGTTAGCGAAGCGTAACGCACCGAAACAAATGGTGCGTCTTGACGCACCCTACATGTCTCAGCACCAGCTTCTCAGTACTCAGCACTTTTTTACGACTGAAAGGAGTAAAAACGATGGGACAGAATCTCACTTGTAAAATCATCAAGGAACATCTGGTCGAAGGAGAGATGATTCCGGGCCAGGAGATCGCCATTGCCATCGACCAGACAATGACTCACGATCTTCAGGTGCTGGGCTGGCAGCAATTCGAGGCCATGGGATTGCCCGGCGGCCGCACCGAACTCTGGGTCAATTATACCGATCACAACATGCTCCAGACCGATTTCCGCAACGCCGACGATCACCGGTACCTGCAGTCGGTATCCGCCAAATACGGGGCGCTTTTCTCCAGGGCAGGAAACGGCATCTGTCACCAGGTTCATCTCGAGCGGTTTGCCGCGCCGGGCAAGACGATGGTGGGTACAGACAGCCACACCCCAACTGCCGGCGGCATGGGCTCATTGGCCATCGGTCTGGGAGGGCTGGATGCGATAGCGGCGTCCGGCGGCGGGCGGCTCTACCTTGCGATGCCGAAAGTGATGGGTGTGAAACTGAATGGCCGTCTGGCGCCCTGGGTCACGGCCAAGGACATCATCCTGGAGGTGCTGCGGCGCCTCACCGTAAAAGGCGGCGTCGGCAAGATCGTTGAGTATTACGGTCCCGGCGCGGAAACCCTGAGCGTGACACAGAGAGGAACCATCTGCAACATGGGGGCAGAACTGGGGGCTACCACCTCCATCTTCCCCAGCGATCATAGAACAAAGGCCTTTCTGGAAGCGCAGGAACGTGGCGAGAGCTGGAAACCAATGGCCGCCGATACCGACGCGACCTACGACGAGCACATGGAGATCGACCTTGGCACATTGGAGCCCCTTGTCGCCAAGCCTCACAGCCCGGACAACGTGGTCCGGGTGAAAGAAGTGGAAGGCATCCCGGTAAACCAGGTCTGTATCGGCTCATGCACCAACTCCTCCTACGAGGATCTGATGTCGGTCGCCGCCATTCTCAAGGGGAAGACCGTCCACCCCAATGTTAGCCTCACCATCACACCCGGAACCAAGCAGGTGTTCACGATGATTGCCCAGAATGGCGCCTTGGCTGACCTTATCGCCGCCGGGGCGCGTCTCCTGGAAGCGTCGTGCGGGCCGTGCTGCGGCCAGGGCCAGGCGCCGGCAACCGGCTCCGTCTCCGTGCGATCCTTCAATCGCAATTTCCCGGGTCGGAGCGGTACACCGGATGCCCAGGTCTACCTGGCAAGCCCGGAAACTTGCGCCGCCGCCGCTCTGTCCGGGGTCATCACCGACCCTCGCACGTTGGGCGATCCAGCCATCATCGATCCTCCCGATCATTACGTGGTGGATGACAACATGATCATGGCCCCGGCTCGTGACGCACAATCCGTCGAGATCATCTGCGGCCCCAACATCAAACCGGTGCCCGTGGCGCAACCTGTCCCGGATACCCTGCGATACCGCGTGCTGATCAAGGTGGGAGATAATATTACGACTGACCATATCCTGCCATCCGGAACCCAAATTCTCGCCCTGCGTTCCAACGTCCCGGCCATTTCCGAGTATATGTTCACGGCGGTCGATCCGGCCTTTGTCAAGCGCACGAAGGAGTGGGGAGGAGGATTCGTGGTCGGTGGTCTCAATTATGGGCAAGGCTCAAGCCGGGACCACGCCGCTATGGCGCCCCTCTACCTGGGCGTTAAGGCGATCCTGGCCAAATCCTATGCCCGCATTCACTACACCAACCTGATCAACCTGGGCATCATGCCTCTGACCTTTGCCGATCCGGGGGCATGGGAGACCCTGGAACTGGGCGATGAACTGGAGATTTCCAACATCCGTACGGTACTGCCGACAGGCGAGGGGTTGGCGGTCAAGAATCTGACCAAAAACAAAACCTTCCAGCTCACCCATGGATTCACCAAGCGGCAGGTGGAAATCATTCTGGCGGGCGGGTTGCTGAACTACATCAATCGGATAGGAAAGTAGCGATCGAGGCGTCGTCGCATGTCCGTGCCCTCCATCAAGGCAGGGCACGGACAGTGTTCATGGTAAAAGGTTTCAGGCGGTGACGGCTTCCGTGAGCAGGGCCTTGATGAACATGACACCCGCTTCGAGTTGTGCGACGGGGATATGTTCCTTCGGCGAATGGGGATCCACCGTTCCGACTCCCATACCCACACAG
>CAIUXU010000506.1 GCA_903903205.1 uncultured Syntrophobacterales bacterium | reverse complement strand
CTCGCGCCTTTTATCCTCGATGCGTTCGGCCTGCATCGCTTCGCGATCCTGTACGTCTGGACCGGTGTCGCCGGCTTTTTTGTCTCTTATTTGGCCGGTGTCCCCTTTACCATCGGCGCCTCGGCGCCCGTCTGCGGTCTCATCGGCGCCATTCTCTACTACGGCAAGAGCCGGGGCGGCTTCTACGGTGAGGCGATCTACCGTCAGGCCCTGGGGTGGGTGGTCGGTCTGGTGCTTTTTGGCCTCTTCCTTCCCGGGATCAACAACTGGGCGCATGGGGGAGGGATTGTTTCCGGCCTCCTGCTTGCGTTCATGACCGGCTACCACGAACGGCGCAGGGAAACACCGATCCACCGGATCATTGGAATGGGAAGCATCGCAATTACGGCGGCAGTTCTTCTCTGGGCGGTCATCCAGGCGATTTATTCTATGGTTCTGTAAGAGAAAGGAAGGTCCATGAAAAGAAGGCTTCTTTGGAAGGCGTTCCTCATCCCGGCGCTCCTGTTCATCGCGGGTTGCGACACCGCCCTCACTGTCGGGGCCAGGACGATCGGCATCCGTTCGGGGGAATTCATCTACTCGGACGGTTATCTGCGGGCGACCTACATCTTCCCCTTTGATAAAGTTTGGTCGGCCTGCGAGAAAACCTTGATCGGGATGAAGGCAACCGATATCGAACGGATCAGAAAGATCTCCCAAGGCACCTTCACGGCGATGATCCATGACGAAAAGGTCCGAATCTCGGTAGATTATGTGGAAAGGGAGATCACGGCGGTCTCCATCATGGTCGGAACGTCGGGGAACAACCTTGCTTCGCAGTTGATCCACGACCGGCTTACTGCCACACTGAAGAAACCCTGAAACGGGTCTCAGCACTACTCCTACTTCGCGGTCAGGCAGAGGAGGAGGCCTTTGAGGTAGAGACCCTCCGGATGGGCGAGGTTCACGGGATGGTCCGGTCCGGCTCCAAGGGGCCGGAGAACCTGTGCTGTTTTTCCCGCATCCTGCACGGCGCCGAGGACTATTTTCTCAAATAATTCAACACTTACCGGATTTGAACAGGAAAAGGTAGCCAAAATCCCTCCCTCGCAGAGACGTCTCGCCGCCTGCAGATTGATCTCCTTGTAGCCCTTCACCGACCGCTCCACATCTTTCCTGGACTTCGCGAACGCCGGGGGATCCAGGATGATCAGATCGAACACCTCCTCCGTTTCCCGCAGATATTCAAAGCAATTGGCCGTGAGGATTGGGTGTCGCTCGGGAGAAAAACCGTTCCGTCCAAGGGTCCCGGAGGCGATCTCCTGGGCCGCAGCAGAGGAATCGACGGAGACGACGCGTTTCGCCCCTCCGCGGGCGGCATACACTGAAAAGGCGCCGGTGTAGGAGAAGGCGTTTAGAACGGTGGCGCCCCGGCTGAGAGCGCCGATGATCTCACGGTTCCCACGCTGGTCGAGGAAGAACCCCGTTTTCTGACCTGTCATCAGATCGACCTCGAAGCGGAGGCCGTTTTCGACGATCTCCGCGGTCGCCGGAACCTCTCCAGCCGCGGAGCCGATCCGGTTGGGCAACCCCTCGAGTTGACGGGAACGTCCCTCGCTCCGTTCGTAGATCCCCACCGACCCGACCGCCGCGGAGAGATGGCCAACGAGAATCTCCCGCCATTTCTCGATCCCGGCCGTCCCGATGCTGAATACAAGCAAGCTTCCGTAACGGTCCACAACGAGGCCGGGCATCCCGTCCCCCTCTGCGTTGATGAGGCGATAGGCGTCCGTTTCAAGCGGAACGACCTTCTTTCGCAGGGCTATGGCCTGATCGATCCGTCGGCGCCAGAAATCGGCGTCGATCCGGGAGGCCGAATCAGTGGTCAGAAGGCGGAAGGCGATGTCGCCGGTGTTGAAAAAACCGAGGCCTAGCCCCCTGCCAATGCTGTCCGTCGCAAGAACGATATCGCCGGGCGCGGGATCCCCTTCCACCGTGGCTACGGCCCCGGAGAAGACCCACG
>CAIUXU010000505.1 GCA_903903205.1 uncultured Syntrophobacterales bacterium | reverse complement strand
GGACATGAAGCGGAAGCAATCCAAAAGAGTTTGACTGAATTTCAAATCAAGATTGTGATCAACCCGGATTATCAGCAAGGGATGGCCTCTTCGCTGCGACAGGGTTTGCTGGCCATGGATCCGGGAAGCGAGGCCTTTCTGGTAGTGCTGGCGGACCAGCCGGGCATCGGCCCGGAGATCATTAACCAAATAATCGATGCGTTTCAGCGGGCCGATCCGAGGCGAGGCATTGCCCGACCGGTTTACCGCGGCCTGCAAGGGCATCCGGTCCTCATCGGCGTCCGGTATCTGCAGGAGGCCCTTCAACTGCAAGGGGATGTGGGCGCCCGTCAAATTCTGATGAATCACCCCGAGGATATTTTAGAGATTGAAGCAGATCAGGAGGGAATCCTGAAGGATATCGATACACATGAAGAGTATCAGAAATATCTGAACCAGACGGGGCCGGGCGGATGATGACCCTGAAAAAGGCCTTTTCCATCGGAAACCGGGAATCGATCAGCCTCGTGGGCGGAGGCGGGAAGACCACCCTTCTGTACGCCCTGGGCAGGGAACTCTCGGCATCTGGATGCGGGGTCATCCTGACCACAACCACCAAAATTCTGGAACCAGCGCCCTCCCCTTTCCTTCTTCAGTTCATTTCTGATGAATTTAGCGACATCAAAAAATGGTTGGCGGAACATCTGAATCGTCATCAACCTCTTCTGGTCGCCAGGATGAGACTGCCCAACGGCAAACTCGAAGGGATTTTTCCCGAATGGGCGGACGAAATCTTCTCCATGGACGGGGTCTCCACAATCATCAATGAAGCCGACGGTTCCGCCGGCAGGCCGTTGAAGGCTGCGCGTGATGGAGAACCTGTGATCCCGAAAAATACGACCCTGCTTGTGCCGATCATCGGAATCGATGGAATGGGCTGCCCCCTGGATGAGGAGATGGTCTTTCGTTCGGCGCTCGCCTCTCGTCTCCTCAACCTGCCGATTGGAAGCACGATAACGGAAGATGCTATCGTCCGTCTGGTGATGGAATGGATTAAGAACGGCCCCACCGGCGCGCGCATTGTCCCCTTGATCAACAAGATCGATATCCCTGGCGGCCTGGAAAAAGCCAGAAAACTGGCCCCCTATTTACTTGCCGCTGACCCGATCCGAATCCGGAGGGTTGTCCTCGGTCAGTTGCAACAGTTGCCTGCCGTTAAGGAGATCGTAAGGATAAGCTGTTAGAGGTATTACCCCCCATCAAGAAAACGATAAAGCCAATACATTTACATATCGATATCGGTCTCGAGGCCGGCACGGGTGAAAATCCGTTTGACTTCGATAATGGTCGGGGGGCCGACCAGGACTCCGTCGAGCGTCACCTCACCGTACCGCTTCTCTCTGCCTTCCTTGATCACCGCCACCACGCGTTTGGCCCATTCGAGCTTCTCGAGAGAGGGGCTGAAGACCGTGTTGATCGGCTCGACGTGCGTCGGGTGAATGCAGGACCTGCCGTCAAAACCCATGGATTTCGCCCACTCGCTGTCCTTGATGAGCCCATCGATGTCCTTCACGGTAGGGTACATCCCCGTCATCGGGCTGATACCGGTGGCACGGCAGATGGTCAGAACCCTGGATTGGGCGTAAAGAGACTCCATCCGATCCGCTCTTCTTTCGGACTGCATCTGCGCTCGGTAGTCCAGTCCAGCTCCTCCGCCCATAATGGCTATTCTCGGACTGGCGTTGGCAATTTCCCAGGCGTTCATGACCCCCAGAGGACTTTCCAGGGAGGCGCCGATCTTGACGCTTCCCGGAGGAAGACCGCGTCGCGCCTCGAGATAGCCCAAAACGGCATCGATTCGCTGAATTTTCTCCGCTGTCTCTGTCTTTGGAACACGGATCAGATACAGCTGTTTGCAGACGATGGCATCCAGATCCTCCTGCCACAGGCTTGTATCCATGCTATTGATGCGTACCGTCGCCTTTACCCTTCCCCAGTCCAGGCTCTCCATCGCTTCTCTGGCATATTTCCTTCCGTTGGCCTTCTCCGCAGGCGGGCAGGCGTCCTCCAAGTCCATGATGACTGCATCAGCTCCTGCTGCCAGCGCCTTGGGAATCAGGTTGTCCCGGTGGGCCGGCACAAACAGAGAAGACCGCAGCGGCGTCAGATCGCCTCTCTCCATACTCGAGATCATTGTCCTTACTCCTTACACGGTTGATTGGACACCCGCCATGTGCCGGCATCACGTTGAATTTGTTTCCAGTTCCCTCAAACAGACTATCACCCACCCGTCCCCGGGTAGCTGCATCGGTTGCGCTTCCGCTACCAACCCAGCAGGCCAGGGGGAAGGTTCACCATGAGCAATTTCGTCATTCCAAAATAGACCGCGAGGCTGAATATCACAGCCGTTATGATATTCCGGGCCCAGTGGCCCTTCTGGATGACCCGGGTCTGATAAACGACCAGCAGGATCGTGCAAATAAGGAAACCAAACGTCCCCAGAAGAAACGCGTAAACCAGCAACCCCGCAATCGTCAGTACTGCAGTCATTTCAGGCTTTCTGTACCATTTCAAATCGACATCGGGTTCGGTATCGGATACCGGTGCCGCCGCGCAAGGTGACGGCCCCTCCTTTTTGCGGATTGTCTGTAGAAACAGGAAAATGGCGCAGATAATCATGAGCCCCAGAATGGATATGGGCCACACATGGGGTCCGACGATCTGCGGCACGTTGGGTCTGGGGGCCCGGTACGCAAGGACAATCAGGAACGTGGCGATGGGAATCGTGAGAACCGCCACCAAGCGGTTGAAGTTGAAGATATTTTTCATGATTGCTCCTCTTACTTAATTCTGATTCTGAAGTTCATCTTGTTGATCAGTTTGTGTTGACTTCATCACCCTCTTCTATCCGACATTTTCCTCCGGCCGGCGCCGGTAGAACTTCATGAACGAATAGGCCAGCGAGATCCCTGCCGCGATCATGATGACCAGCGAGATGGGCCGGGTGAAGAAGATGGTGGGATCGCCGTTCGAAACGGACATCGAGCGGAGCAAGGCCTGCTCCAGCATATCCCCCAATACCAGTCCCAGCAACAATGGGGCTACCGGATACTTGTACCTTTGCGCGAAGTAGCCAAAGACGCCGAAAAGGATCATCAAATACAACTCCACCATTGAGGATTCCCTTGTATAGACCCCCAAGACGCAAAGGGCGAGCACCAAACCGTTGAGGAGTGCTTCCGGCACGTCAAGGAGCTTTGCAAAAAGGTTGACCAGTGGCAGATTCAAGATGAGAAGCATGACATTCCCGATGTAGAGGCTGGCCACAACCGCCCAGAAAAATTCGGGGTTTGTCTCCATGAGGAGAGGCCCGGGTTTCAGGCCGTACATGATAAAGGCACCGAGCAGTAGGGCCGTGGAGGCGTTCCCCGGTATGCCCAGGGTCATCAGGGGCACCAGATTCGCGCCATTCGCGGCATTGTTGGACGCCTCTACCGAAGCTACGCCCTCGATGGCTCCTTTACCAAACGTTTCCGGGTGCTTGGAAACTTGCTTTTCGACACCGTACGCCAGCAGGGTGGCGGTCATGCCGCCCAAGCCGGGAAGCACGCCGGTCGCAAAGCCAAGGAACGTACCGCGAACGTAGGGCATGAAGGACTGCTTCAGCTCGCTCCAGGTGATCCACAACCCTGCCCCCTTGATCTGGTCGCGCGGCGGTTTGAACCCGAATCTCCAGATCCGCTCCGATTCATCCATCACGACGGTCACGCCGAACATCCCGATCGCGACAACGATGAAATTGACGCCATCCATGAGGTCATCCACACCGAAGGTGAAGCGGATCTGGCCGGTCTGCTTCTCGGTTCCAATAACCGCCAGAAGCAAACCCAAGAGGACCATGAATATCCCCTTGAGTGGGGCTTCGGTGGAAAGGCTGCCCACCATGGTCAGGGCCAACAGCATAACGGCAAAGTACTCCGGAGGCCCGAATTTCATCCCCAGCGAGGAGATGGGGATCGCCAGAAACATAAGCAGGAGCGCAGAGACGGTGCCTGCAAAGAACGAACCGATGGCCGAAGTGGCGAGGGCAGCCTTGGCCCTCCCCTGTTTGGCCATCGGGTATCCGTCCATGCAGGTCATCATCGAAGAGCCCTCTCCCGGAATGTTGACGAGGATGGAGGTCGTAGACCCACCGTAACTGGAACCATAATGGATGCCCGTCAGCATGATGACGGCCGAAATGGGGTCCATACCGAAGGTCATGGGCATGAGGATCGCCATGGTGCTCAAGGAGCCGAGCCCCGGCAAGACCCCAACGACGGTGCCGAGAAAAACCCCGACGAAGAGCCACCACAGGTTCTGGAGCGTAAAGGCTATCCCAAAACCCATGAAGAGATTTGACCAAATGTGAGAATCCACCGCAAAACCTCCTTTATGTTCTATTGCCTTGTGTTATTCTTTATCTCTTCCCCCGGGAGGTCATACCCGGTGCGTCTCCCATTTTCTAGAGGGGAACGCACCAGGTATCGGGGTGTCCTTGCGCGGTGCGTTCTTACTGCTTTTTGGCCATCCCCAGCTTCGTTATGACCTCCGTGACGACAGCCTGCTTCTTGTCCAGAACGTCGTTGAGGCCTTCCACCTGGAAAGAGTCATCCCAGTTGTATCTGGTCAGCGTCTGTTTCCAGGTCGGGGTCTTGACCATTTTCGCGAAGATGTCGAGCCAGTATTTTTTCGCATAGTCCGGGTATTCGGGTCCGGCAAATGCGTAGCGCATATTCGCCCATTCGAGATCGATCCCCGACTCCTTGAGTGTGGGAACATCCTTCAGAATCGGGTTTGTGTACCGTTTTGCAGAGCTTACCGCCAGCAACCTGATCTTCTTTCCCTCGATGAGCGGCATCTGCTCGTCCACCGAATTGATGGCCGCTTTGGAGCTCCCCTCCATGATGGCCATACTCGTCTCGGCGCCACCGCTGTAAGCAACGTAAACAACCTTGGTGATATCCAACCCCGCTTTCATGAACATCGCTCCGTAAAAGGGCCGGTCGTCAGACCCTCCTCCACAGATGGGCGTCTTTTCAGGCTTCTCCTTCAAATCCTTGACAAGATCCCCGATGGTCTTGTAGGGCGAATCCATCCTGACGGCAACGCCATAGTAGGTACTGACCAAACCGGCAAGCGGCGTAAAATCCTTGTGGGTGTAAGGGGTAGCCCCCGTAGCATATCGCATCATGCCGCTGATGGATTGGACAGAAACCATGTAGGGATCGCCTTTGTACCGCGTCACTGACAGGGCCAGTGCCTGCGTCGCATTCGATGCGTTCTCGATGGGCATCGGCACCTTCACCAGCTTTTCCTTCGTGAGCGCGTTGACAATGGCCCGCGTGGTGGTGTCAAAGCCGCTTCCCGGTGTTGACAGACAGTAGAACAAGACCGGCTTAGCGGGGTAATCGGCCCCGGAAGCGGCGAGTGCCGACACTACAATAAGAATAGTAAATCCAAACACAAGAAACATCGATGCCAATGATACAAGCTGAATCCCTTTCTTTTTACATACTTTTCTCATGATCATCCTCCTCTTCCGTTGATGTAAGATACACCCGACTACCCGCTTTTTCTGCAAGAAAAAAACCGCTTGCCGATCATTATGGTCCAGATCAGCTACTGCTTCAGGAACACCGAACACTCCGCCGGATCGAAATAGACCGTGGCCTGATCACCGTGAATTTCCTTCCGGGTATGGAATAGAAAATCTCCGTCCGCGTCGTTGACGATGTATTCGTAGTACGTCCCCAGGTATTGACCGCCTACTACTTTCACGGTGAAAACATTGGGTGCTTCGGCACCCGCTGCGCTGGCAAGCTGAACGTTCTGAGGCCGGATGGCCATCGTGGCTTTCTTTCCAGGGAGCGCATCCGGAATTGTGGGCACGATGAGCTCCCGGCCATTGGCCAGCCGAAAGACCATTCGGTCGCCCTCCAGCGACTGAATGGTCCCTTCAAAAAAATTGTTCGTGCCCATAAAATCGGCGACAAAGGGAACGCTCGGCTTCTCGAATATCTCCGTCGGGCTCCCAATCTGGAGGATCTTGCCATCTTTCATCACCGCGATGCGATCTGAGAGGGCCAGCGATTCCAGCTGATCATGGGTGACATAGATGGTCGTGGTGCCGATCCGCTTCTGAATCTGTCGCAGCCAAAACCGTGCCCTTTCCCGCAGTTTGGCGTCGAGATTGGACAAAGGCTCATCCAGCAGCAGGATGGAAGGTTCATATACCAGTGCTCGGGCCAGGGCGACCCGCTGCTGCTGGCCACCGGAAAGCTCGTGGGGGTAGCGCTTTTCCAATCCGCTGAGCTCCACCACCTTCATGACGTTTTCGACCCGCTCGCGGATCTCTTTTTCGCTGTATTTCCGGAGACGCAAGGGGAGATCGATATTTGCGCCGACCGTTTTGTGGGGCCACAAGGCATAGGACTGGAAGACAAGTCCCGCGTTTCTACTCTCCGGCGGAAGATCGATCGATCGGCCGGAATCGAAGAAGACCTTGTCGCCCACCCGAATCGTCCCCTCATCCGGTGTCTCCAGCCCTGCCAGACAATTGAGCGTCGTCGTCTTGCCGCATCCGCTCGGCCCCAGGAGCGTGACGAACTCCCCATCTGCGACGGTCAGTGTTACCCCGTCAATCGCCTTGACCCCTCCAAACCGCTTCTGCAAATTTTCAATCAATAGTTTAGCCATAGATTTTCACCCTCAAAACTCGACTGGCGAAGACTACGATCAACGCCGTTAGGACCAATTGAACCACCGACATCGCCGTTGCCGTACCCGCCTCACCTTGAAACCAGTGATTCAGCATCACCACACCGGCGACCTCTGAGCCCGGAGCCATAATAAACAACGCAGCGCTGTACTCCTTCGTAAAAATGACCAGCAGGAGCAGGAATGTTGACATGATTGCCGGTTTCAGCAGCGGGATCACGGCCAGGCGAACCGCTGTCCACCAATCCCCCCCCGACACCCGCACCGCGTTGTCCATCTCTTCGCTGATCCTCAGAATCGGGGCGGAAATGTTACCGAAACCACCAGGCATGTGCCTTACCGTGTAAACCAGGATCAGCCCCCAGATCGTGCTGCGGATCGAACCGAGAAAGGGGAACATGATGAATCCCATGAAGAAACCAAACCCGATAATGATGCTCGGAACCGCCCGGGGGAAAAATGCCACAAAATTCAAAATCGTCTTCCCGGGGAACTTTGACCGGCGACCGATCAGAGCAATGAGAATGAGGAAGGTCGTCGAGAGGGCGCCTCCAATGACGGCGATGTACAGAGCATTCCAAATAGAGATGTAATTTGTTGAATTTGTGATGATATTCTCGTAGTTGTCCAACGTCAGCATTTCCCAGAAGGGGATGTACGGCGACAATACCGCAACAAATGATCGCAGAACAACCGCACCCAGCGGAAGGATGATGGTCAGCATCAGCCAGAGGAAAACGAGGCCGACCACCATCGGTTTCATCACCCCCAGCCGTATCTTCCTGGGCGCGGTGGCTTTCCCCCGGATCGTAACAAACCTCCGGACGTTCGTAAGCAGTCTCTCCTGAACCACTATCATGCCGGTAACCAGCGCCACGACCACCATGGCCCCGCTGGCCACCAATCCATAGTCGGGACGCACCGCCTGGATCCCCTGTTCGTACAGAAATGATGTAAACATCAGGATTCCAACAGGTTTCCCCAGGAGAACCGGCGTGCTGAAGGCCTCCAGCGCACCGGTGAAACTGAGGACGGCTGCGAAGAGAAGCGAGGGCCGGAGGAGGGGGAGGGTAACCGAGCCGATCGCCCGATAGGGCCCCGCACCCGCCGCCCTTGCCGCATCCTCGAGGCTGGAGTCCGCCAGGACCACGGATGAGGAACAAAAAATAAAAGCCACAGGCGCCCCGTGGATCGCCGAAACCATCGCCATCCCTGGAATGGAATAGAGGTTCCAAGGGATAAACCCGAAGAATTGCATCATGTAATTCGAGATCATCCCCTTCGGGCCATACATGAGGATGTAACCGAAAACCATGATGATTGTCGAAACGAAGAACGGCCAGAGGAATATGTTCCGCCACAGGCGATCAAACGGCAAATCCGTTCGATTGACGAAAATCGCCGCCACTGCCCCCAGAAAAACGGACGCCGAGGAGGCCATCAGCGCGAACAGGAACGAGTTGACCACCGTTTGGTGGAAGAGCGGATTTGTGAAGAGGTTTAGATAATTGTTCAGGGTGAGAAGGGAGCCCGATTCATAGATCGGGCGGTCAAGAAACGATTGATAGGCAAGAGGGACCAGGGGGAATGCGACCATCAGGATGGCTGCGAGGGCCCCCGACCACTGAATTACCGGACTACGTTTGGGCCAAGACAACTGCATATTCGACAACCTCCAGAACAACCCGGATACCCCGGGGCTGTGATTAGTTGTTGACCGGTCAGGCGGCCTCAACGACCGCCGATGATGAAAACCCTGCCCCCCCTCGATGCCGGAGGGCAGGTGAGGTGCGCATCACCCCGGAATGGCCGGGGCTACTGATCGCTATTTCTTGCCGAAAACCGCTTGACGCCACCGGGCCTGGAGCGCCTTGAACTTGGCCTCATCTCCGTATTCGGGATCCCACCCGACAACAATCATATTCTTCTCACCAATGGCTTTGATGAGTCCCGCCAGGTGAAGTGTCGGCTCCGGGATTTTGTCTGCGGCATCCGGCCGGTAGACGGTCATGTTGCCTTTGCTAAGCGCGACTTGCCCTTCCTGGGAAAGTAGAAGATCCAATAGTAATTTTGCAGAATTGGGGTTGGCCGCCTTAATCGTGATGCCCATGCCCCGCACCAGGACTGGGTTTCCATCTTCCGTGTATTTCCATCCGATTAGATTGCCGGCCCTCTTCGCCGTAGAAGAGGCCAGATTGATGGCACTGAAATTCCAGCTCATCATGTACTCGCCTGACAGCATCTTTTCGAGCTGGTCGCCACCCGAACTGCCGGGACGCGTCATCGGCCCGATGATATCCAGCCAGTTCCAGAACTTTTCGCCATGATGCTTATAGAATCCAAAAGCAGAATATCCACCAAAGGCGCCTTCGTTGTAAGATGTGAGCCTCCCCCGAAAGAAGTCAGGCTTTTTTTGGACCTTTTCGGCGAAGTCGGCCATCCCCTTGGGAACCATGTCTGCCGGAAAAATCTTGGTGTTCCATGCCATAATGGCCGGATCTGCGGAGAAGCTATAGACGGTCTCCTGCCGCGATGCCCATACTGGTAAATGCGGAATTTCAGGAGAGGGATAGCGCAGGAGCCTGTTTTCTCCGAGAAGCCTGGCCCATCCAGGAGCCGATTGGGTGACCAGAAAATCGGCGGTGGGAGTGCCCGTTTGAGATTCGGCAATGTAACGAGGCAAGACCTCGGAGCCTCCCAAGTCTAACAGTTTAACGTTGATCCATGGATAAAGCTTGTTGAATACGGCCAAGAGGGGTTTCCAGTTGTCCGTTGACACATTGGAGTAGATATAAAGCCCTTTCTCCGCGCGTGACGCATCGATAATCTTGTCGTAATCCTTGGGGTAGTAATTCGGTACTGCTACCGCCAACGCAGGAGTCCACAAGAAAGCAACCACCAGCAACACAAAGATTAATTTTGAAGCCTTTTTCTGCTGAGACATCGCCATCCTCCTTATTTTTTGTTTTCCCTGTCACACGTTGTCACAAAACATGTTATGTGAAACATTACTTATGCAACTCCTACGATAAAATCAGCCATTATTAAAGGGATATACGCTTCTTTAGGTGCGTCCTGTGTGGAGGACGCCTGCCTGTTCTAGGGCGATGATTTCCTCCTCGGACAGGCCGATCAAGGAGACGATATCGCGGTTGTGCTCGCCGATCTTTGGGGCGGGCCGGAAGAACTCCTGAGGTGTTCCGGTGAGTTTATTGACAAAGCCGAACATCGGAATGAGACCCATTTCGTCATCGGGCAGATCGACAATCGCCTCCATCTCCTGAAAGTGGGGATCCTCGATGATCTGTGAGATGTCGTAGATCGGGGCCACGGTGACTTCACGGGACTCGAAGTACTCTACAGCCTCCTTCTGGTTCATCGTCAGGATGAATTCGGATATCCATCGCATGATCTCTTCGCGATGCGCAATTCGCCCCTTGACGGTATTGTATTCAGGGTTCGAGTTGTATTCCCCTTTCCCTACAGCCTCGATCACGCGCCGCGGCATCGGTTCCATGGAGGCCGACATGGAGACCCACAGGTTGTCCTTTGTTTTGAAGAGACCTCGCGGCACGGTGAAGAAAGCGCTGTTGCTGTCGCGCTTGCGAATTTCGCCATTGAGACGGAAGTTTGCCGACTGCGGTCCCTGGGTGATGAAAAGTGGAGTAAAAAGCGCTTGGTCGATAACCTGGCCTTGACCGCCATTCATCGCAACATTCCAGAGAGCAGCCAAGGTGGCAGTGGCGCCGGCGTAGCCGGCGACGGTGTCGGCAATGGGGCCGGGCGGCAAGACGGGCTCGCGGTCGGGGAAGCCATTGGCGGCCGCCAGGCCGCAGATGCCTTCAATCAGTGTGCCGAAGCCCGGGCGGTTGCGATAGGGTCCAACCTGGCCCCACCCGGAAATACGTGTGATCACGAGTTTTGGGTTTATTTTGTGCAGTACCTCCGGTGAGAGTCCCATCTTCTCCAATGTGCCTGGTCGAAAATTCTCGACCAGGACTGAGGCTTCTTTGACGAGACGTTTGAACAGCTCCGTGCCTTGGGATTGACGCAGGTCGAGGCCGAGGCTCTTCTTGTTGCGGCCGAGCATCTTCCAATGGGTAGAGATTCCCCCGCGCCGCCATTCGCGCAGGCTGTCGCCGGCCGGCGTCTCCACCTTGATAACCTCCGCGCCGAGATCTGCCAAGACCATCGTCAACGTGTTGCCCGACACCAGGCGGCTGAGATCCAATACACGGATCCCTTTCAAAGCTCCATGTGCATTCGGATTGAATTCCCTTCGATGAATTGTCATGACGCCAACTCCTCTCTATAGTGTTGTACGGTAAAAGCCATTGCGTGTGGATTTATTCACTCGACTCCATGAGAGCCAGTACACGGTTCACATTGTCACTGGCATGCTTTTCGATTAACTTTCGAAGTTTGTCTGTTTTCTTCTGTTGGAAAGCGGTGAAGATTTCTCGATGTTCACGATTAGACTCCTGTTGACGATCAGGAAGTTGTATCATTAGCGATGTCGTCCAGCGTAACTGCTTGGTCAAGGGCAAGTATGCATCTATGAGTGTTTGATTCTTGCAACAGGAAACCAGCGCTACATGAAATGTTTGGTTCAATTTTCTGCGTTGGACGATGTCATTTTGTGCTGTAGCTTGATCCATCGTGTCTAAGATATCTTTGATAGCGTCGATTTCCCCTTCCGTCGCCAACTGAGAACCTTTGATGATCCCAAAGCTTTCAATGGCGGTCTTCAAGTCGTACAGGTGGGCAAATTCCTCCGGACTGAGTTTCACGATCTCTCTCCGGAGATGATTTTTCCGAACCAAATTCATCTCCTCAAGACGCAGGAGGGCCTCACGAGCCGGAACGCGGCCTACGCCAAACTCTTTTGAGACGCCCGATTCGCTGATCATCGATTCTGGCGGATACTTACCGGAGAATATTGATTCCTGCAGCAGTTGCACCAATCGGTCTGCCAAGGTTTCCCTGTGGAAATGCAGAAGGTTTTTGCTCGTTACCGCCATGGGTGACTTTCCTCCAATGATAAAATATCCATAAAATCATAAATATCTAAACGTCTTTATATCTGTATACAGATATAGAATACATTTGTCAATACAAATTTTCAAAAGAGTTCATGGTGAAAAAGCTCCTCTTGTCAGTAGATCAAATAACACCTTCAAACTGGTTCAGACGGATCGGTTTGCGGATTCTTGATCGGCGCGCTTTGCCGGCTTTGGCAATCGGGACGCTGGAAGCTGGTGATCGGGGCTGTCCAAGGCGACGGCGCGCCGGCATAGGCTTTTGGACCCAGGATGAAGTGTTTGGCCTGCTCAAGCGTTTCGATGTGCGGCATGTCCATGGGGTAGAGATGGTCGAAACGGGGTCGCGGCCCCGCTTTGGAAACATGCCCGTAGAGAGGATGCCCGACTATCTCTTCCGCAAGCCAGACCACTTCAACCAGCTTGTACAGATCAACCCCGGTATAGATCCCCATTTCCTCGAGCATGTGCATCAAATCTTCCGTGGCTACCATCATGGCAGCGCGCCCGTTCCCACAATACGGGCAACCGGACATGCCGCCGATGCACGACTGAAGCCGCAGGGTATCTCCGCAGTCCAACACGCGGAGTGCGGCATAAACCGAGGCGAGCGCCGTTCCTCGGCCATTGTGGAAATGCAGGTTGAAATCGGTTATGGATGGCCAGCGTTCTTTAATCGCAGTCAATTGCCGTTCAACCTGGTGGGGCATGTTCCAACTCATCGCATCCGAAAAACCAATGCGCGTAACCGTTATGCCCGCATCGGCCCACATCTGATACATTCGGTCAAAAACCAGCATCCGCTGTTCCTGCGAGAACTCTCCGGTCCAGTTGGAACCCCACGGATTGCTGATGGACATGCCGCCTTCGGTTATGCCGTTTTCCTGTCCCTTTTCAATCTGCTTGGCCCACCCTGCAATCTGTTGGGCCTGTGTGCGATTGGTGTTGCGTTGGGCGAACACATCACACAGATCGATCTTGGTAGAGTATTCGGCAATCCGTGCAGACAGAGGAGGCGTGAATGCACGTGCACGCTCAAACCCCTTCTCGTTCAATGCTGTATATGTGTAGCGGATGCCGGGTTTGGGGTGGAAGCCGCGCACCAGGTCATCCATGCAGGCCATTTGGGGGGTCCATTTCGGACTGACAAAGGAGCCGACGGCAATTTCTTTGAGGCCGGTCTCCGAGAGCGCATCGATGAGACGAATTTTATCTTCCACAGAAATGTTCTTATTTTCGATCTGCAACCCGTCGCGCATACCCTCTTCTGTGTGAAGAATTTTTGGATAACCAGCCATGAACAAACCTCCTTGGTGATATTAGATTATAACAGCCTGTACCCGAAGAGCCCGCATGAATGTGTCCACAACGTCCCCGTCTCGACCACCCTACAACGTATTCTCTATACCCGAGCGAATTTCTGGAACGTGTGGCATCCGACTGGGATATGGCCCCTGCTGGCGCCGAAGGTGTGGGTAACCTCCGACACGTAGATGTCACCACGGGAGTCGGCACAAATCCCGTGCGGCGCGATAAAGTTGCCCGGGGCAGTTCGCTCACCCTCGTGTCCGAAGCGCGCGAGCACTTTGCCGCTCATGTCCATCACGGTGACCCGACCAGGTTCATCCTTCTCGATTTTGCCGCGCCGCAGGGAGGTTGACCCCGGGATCCACCACAGCTCCGAAACGTAGATCAGTCCGTCTCGAATACAGAGACCCGTGGGCCGCTGCACGTGGGTCCATTGCTCGAGGAACTCACCAGTGAGGCTGAAAATCTGGATGCGATCGTTCTCCCGGTCAGCCACAAACACGCGCTCGTCGGGAGCCACCCAGATGTCGTGGGGCAGATTGAACTGGCCGGGTCCGGTGCCTGGCTCTCCCCATGATTGGATCAGTGTGCCGTCGGTGCTGAAGCGATGGATGCGGGCGTTACCGTAGCCGTCAGAAACATACAGGTCGCCGTTGGGAGCGCAGGCAATGCCGGTAGGACGGTTGAACGGGGGGCCGCCACGGGTGATACTGCTGATCCCCTTCTCCTTAACATAACCAGTGTCGGTCGCCACACCGGGCGTTCCCAGCATCATGAGCTGCTTTCCGTCAGGGGTGAACTTGCGGACGGTGTGATTGCCATCGTCCACGGTGTACACCGCTCCATCCGGACCAAAGCGGATACAGTGGGTACGCGGGGTGAACACCCCTTCACCCCATGCAGTCACGAAGGTCCCATCCTGCTCATACACGATCACCCGAGCATCGCTGCGTGTGATGAGATAGACGCGGTCTTTGGCATCCACCCCTGCACCGACACAGTCCAAATGTTTAAGGTCGGCGGGGAGTTTCTCCCAACCCACTACCAGCTTATAATGAAGATTTTCCATGCGCATTTTTCTCCTTATTTATATGATTACTGCTACTTCTTTCCGAAATAGGCCTGGCGGAATCGACTCTGAACAGCCTTGAATTTCGCTTCATCGGCGTATTCTGGATCCCACCCACATAAGGCCACATTCTTCTCGCCGATCGTTTTTACCAAAGCCCCAAGATGAAGTGTCGGCTCCGGGATTTTGTCTGCGGCATCTGGTCGATATGCGGTCATGTTGCCTTTGGTCATCGCCACCTGCCCATCCTGGGAAAGGAGAAAATCAAGAAATAATTTCGCCGAGTTGGGGTTTGCCGCCTTGGCAGGGATGCCCATGCCCCTTACGATGACGACGTTTCCATCTTCCAGGTATTTCCATCCGATAAGTTTCCCGGCTTTCTTCACCGTAGAACTGGCCAAGGTGATCGTACCCAGCATCCAGCTCATCACATACTCGCCGGAGAGAATCTTTTCGAGCTGGTCGCCTCCTGAATTGCCCGGACGCACTGACGGACCGATGATGTCGAGCCAATTCCAGAACTTTTCACCATGATGCTTGGAAAGTGCCCATACGGTATACGTGCCAAATCCTCCGTCGTTGTACGATGTGAGCCTTCCCCGGAAGAAGTCAGGATTTTTTTGAACTTTTTCCGCTAAGTCGGCCATCCCTTTGGGAACCATATCTGTCGGTAATATTCTGGTATTCCATGCCATAACAAGCTGTGACATGTCCAAGGTATAGATGGTCTCCTGTCTCGATGCCCACTTGGGTAAGTGCGGAATTTCCGGCGAGGGATAGCGCAGGAGTCTGTTTTCTCCGAGGAGCCTGGCCCATCCTGTGGCGGATTGTGTAATCAAGAAATCTGCGCTGGGAGTTCCTGTTTCAGATTCAGCGATATATCGCGGCAAGACTTCGGTACCTCCCAGATCCAAGGTTCTAACGGTGATCCAGGGATACATTTTGCTGAAGACGGCCAATATGTTTTTCAAATTGTCCGTCGACACATTCGAGTAAATCAGC
>CAIUXU010000504.1 GCA_903903205.1 uncultured Syntrophobacterales bacterium | reverse complement strand
GAAGTTGTCTACCGATAAAGTCGAATGCTCCCAGCCCATCCGAATCATCCATTCCTTGGGACAACGAAATCCTGTGCACTGCACTGGCGCGAGTAAAACCCTGTTTAGCGGGATGATGAACGAAGAAAATGATCGGGTCATTGCCGAAAGAGGCTTAAGAAGTTATACCCTTTACACAATTACAAACCGTGATCAACTCTTTCAAGAGATTGAACGCGTAAGGAAGGAGGGAGTGGCTTTCGACAATGAGGAACTTGATATTGGAGTGAAGTGCATTGCCGCGCCTGTTTCCGACCGTGCGGGCCGGGTGGTCACTTCAATCGGCATTTCAGTTCCGGCCCAACGCTTTCTACCGGATGCCATCTCTCGCCTGGGGGCGGAGGTGAAGAAAGCTGCCAGGGAAAACACAAAAAGGCTTTTCTTATTTTAACGGAGGAAGATATGGAAAAAGTGACGATCAGAGCGTTAATGGAAAAAAAGATGAATCATAAAAAGATCACCTGGCTCACGGCCTATGATCACCCCACGGCCCAGATGGAGGAAAAAGCAGGCATCGATATCATTCTGGTCGGGGATTCGATCGGAATGACTATTTTTGGATACAAGTCAACGCTTTCCGTAACCATGGATCTTCTGATTCCCCATACCGCTGCGGTTCGAAAAGGGGCGCCCAATGCGTTCCTGATCGGAGACATGCCCTATATGACTTATCAGATCAGCGTCCAGGAAGCGATTCGAAACGCCGGTCGTTTCATGGCGGAATGCGATTGTGATGCCGTCAAACTCGAGGGGGGGCGTGAGGTATTGGACGTCATCAAAGGGCTGATCAAGGCCACGATTCCCGTGGTGGGCCATCTTGGGCTTACCCCGCAATCCATCGCGATGCTGGGAGGATTTAAGGCCCAGGGACGGGATGCAAACACGGCTCTGAGGATTATTGAAGATGCCAAGCTCCTCGAGGAGGCCGGGATTTGCCTGTTGCTCCTTGAAGCCGTTCCTCCGGAGGTCGGAAAAATCATCACGGAGAGAGCAAAGATTCCGGTCTGTGGGATCGGAGCAGGCCCCTACGTGGATGGACAATGTATGATCGTCCATGACATCCTTGGAATGTTTGAGGCCTTCACTCCGAAATTTGCAAAGAAATTCGCCAATATAGGTGACGACATCGTGAAAGCCCTCAAGGTGTTCGGTGAAGAGACGGAGAAGGGCATTTTCCCGGGTCCTGAACAGTGCTACAAGATGCCGAAGGAAGAAGTCGAGAAGCTTGAGAAGATGCTCAAGTAAGGTTGCGCCGCGAGATCACCTTTACGCCGCGGCGACATCATGGTTTAGCCCCGATAGGGGGGCGTTTTTTGTATAAATCATTTACGGAGGAGGAATCACAATGAAGAGAGTTATCATGTTGGGTTTCGCAGTCCTGTTGGTATTCGCCTGGATCGGGCCGGCCCCGGCGGCGGAGTATAAGGCTTCTCTGAAGCTGGCATCCACCCAGTCCATGGATCATCCCTACATGGTCGGGGCGCAGAAGTTTGCCGACCTGATCAAGGAAAGAACCAACGGGCGCATCACGGTCAAACTCTATCCCAGCAACCAGTTGGGAAAGGGTGAACGGGAGATGACCGAGGGTATCCAGCAGGGGGCGATCGACCTTCTGGTCACATCCACCGGCCCGTTGGGCGGGTTCAGTCCATCCATAAACATCCTTGATTTTCCCTTCCTGTTCAAGGATTTCAATCATGTGGACCTGGTCATGGACGGGCCGATTGGCCAGAAACTGCTCGCTGACTTCGGAAAGGCCAACATCAAGGCACTGGCCTTCTGGGAAAACGGATTCCGCAACCTGACCAACGCGAAGGGGCCGGTCAAGAAGGTCGAGGACGGCAAGGGGCTCAAGATCCGGACCATGGAGAACAAGGTCCATCTGGCCGCATGGAAGACCGCCGGGCTGAACCCCACACCGATGGCGTGGGGGGAGGTGTTCACGGCGCTGCAGCAGAAGGTCATCGACGGCCAGGAGAACCCGATCGCGGTCTTTTACAGCGCCAAGCTGTGGGATGCCGGTCAGAAGCATTTCTCGCTCACCCAACACGTGTACTCCCCTTCCCCATTCCTGATGAGCCCGAAGGCCTTCAACGCCATGCCCAAGGAGGATCAGCAGATCATCATGAAGACCGGCCTCGAGATGGCCAAGTTCCAGCGAAAGTTCAACCGCGACGGTGAAGAGGCGAAGCTCCAGGACATGACCAAACAAGGGGTGACCGTGACCCGCGACGTGGACAAGGAAAGCTTCAAGAAAGCCATGGCGCCGATTTACGAGCAATTCAAAGATCAGTTCAGCAAGGCCGAGATCGAAACCATCATGAACGCGAAGTAATCACCGGAAGGGCGCCCTTCTGAATCTTTATCAAAAGGGCGCCCTTTCTCAATGTCCGGGGGACGGTGTCATGCACGCACTGCAACGGTTCAACGAATTTCTGGTAAAGGTGGGAAGTTGGGGGACAATCCTGTTCATGGCCGTCATTGCCGTCGTCATCCCATATGAGGTGGTCGGACGCTACATGTTCGAGAAGATGACCATCTGGTCCGGCGAGGTTTCGATGTATTCCCTCGCTTGGGCCTCGATGCTGGGCGGCGCGGTAGGGCTCAAAAAGGGCTACATGATCAGCATGACATCCGTGGTGGAGTCGGTCCCGCCGACCATGGTGACAATCATCAAGTGGTCGTCCTATCTCTGCTCGCTCTTTTTCTTCGGGATCATGTTCGGTTTCGGCCTCTTCCAAACCATCTATAATGCCCAGCAGACCTCGCCGGCCATCGGCCTGGTGATGAGCCTCCCCTACGCCGCGCTTCCGACGGGTTTCTTCATCATGTTCTTCCTTATGCTGGAGGAGTTCCTGCTATTCCTCGGCCTGGGCCCGAAAGGAGAAGCCCGATGACGATCTTCCTCGGCAGCTTTGTCGGACTTTTGTGCCTCGCCGTACCCATCACCGTGGCCCTGGGCGGCTGCTCCCTGATCTACGCCCTCCTCAGCGACAGTATGCCCGTCACGACGTTGATTCAGACCATCTTCGGCGGCCTGGCGACCTTCCCGCTCCTGGCCATTCCACTCTTCATGCTGGCAGGAAATCTCATGAACGAGGGGGGCATCACAGAGGACATGGTGCGCTTCGCCCGTCTGCTTTTAGGACACATTCGCGGCGGGCTGGGGCACGCCACGATCCTCGCCTGCGCGATCTTTGCGGCAATCTCCGGGTCCGCGGTGGCCACGGCCGTGGCCATCGGCATGGTGATGATTCCCGCCATGAAGAAGGCTGGATATGATGACGATAAGGCTGCGGCCCTGACCTGCACGGCCGCCTGCATGGGGCCCATCATCCCGCCCAGCATCCCGTTCATCATCTACGGGGTTACGGCCAACGTCTCCATTGGCGCGCTCTTCATCGCCGGCATCTTTCCCGGTCTGCTTCTGGGCGGCGCCCTGATGGTCTACATGTATATCCTGGCCGCCAAACGCAACTATCCTCTGGACAAGAAGGCCCCGCTTAAGGATCTCCTCATGGCCGCCGCGAAAGCGCTTCCCGCCTTGTTCATGCCGATCCTGATCCTGGGCGGCATCCTGAGCGGGATGTTCACCCCCACCGAGGCGGCCGGCGTCGCCTGCGTCTATTCGACCTTTGTGGGGATTGTTGTCTACCGGAGATTGAATTTCCAAAACCTCCCCGATGTCCTGCTCAAGGCCGGTCTGGAATCGGGGATGGTGATGCTCCTCATCGCCATGTCGGAGCCGTTTGCCTGGATCGTCGCGGTGGACCAGATCCCCCAGCTCCTGATCGAGTGGCTCTCCGCCCTGACGACATCGCCCTGGATGATCCTGCTGCTCATCAACGTCTTCCTGATCCTCCTGGGGATTCCGATGGAGACTGCTCCCGCCCTGGTCATCGTGACCCCGGTGCTTGCGCCCATTGCCGTCCACCTGGGGATCGATCCGGTGCACATG
>CAIUXU010000503.1 GCA_903903205.1 uncultured Syntrophobacterales bacterium | reverse complement strand
TGATGAAATCGGTCTGGCATTTGAAGACATGGCTGCCGGCCGCATCTCCGGCGTTGTTTGTGATGAGCCGGTTGCAGCCCACTTTGCCCTGCAGAAACAGGAATATAAAGAGAAGTTTAAAATCGTCGGCAAGTCATTCACCAAAGAGGGCTACGGAATTGTCGTAAAAAAAGGCAACAAAGAGCTTGTAGACCTCCTTAATAAAGGGATCAAGTCCGTTAAAACCAAAAAACTCGACACCAAGATTCACACCAAGTGGGTTAAGTAATTTAACATGCATGGCGAGGGTGGCGTTCAGCCACCCCGCCCTGCAGCCCACATCATGCCAGATAATCAACCCACACAAACATCAGTTGCCGTAGGCGACGGAGCGGCCATCCCTCTCAAAAGCGATGCCGGTCTCTTTACCGCCTGGCGTATCGCCTTTTTCGGTTCGATACTCCTCTGCCTTTTTCTGGCCTTTGGGCGACCGGACCAGTACATGGCGATCTTCAAGTTTGTTCCCGAAGGTATTGTCATAACCTTTCAGGTCACCATCGGCGCCATCCTGCTGGCTATCGTCTTTGGTTTGATTGCCGGCCTGGGAAGAATATCGGCCAACCGCTACATCAACGGCATCGCGTCATTATATGTCGAAGTTATTCGCGGTATCCCGCTGCTGGTACAGCTCTTTTACATCTATTACGCGCTCGGCCGGTTTGTGAAGATCCCTGCTATTATGAGTGCCATTATCGCCATGGCCTTCTGTTACGGCGCCTACATGGCCGAGATCTTCCGTGCCGGCATTCAGTCGATTCACAAGGGGCAGATGGAAGCAGCACTCTCACTCGGCATGTCGCGCCGACAGGCGATGCGTCAGATAATTCTGCCTCAGGCGTTCAAGATTGTCCTGCCGCCGATCGGCAACGAATTTATCGCTCTGCTGAAGGACTCCTCGCTTGTTTCGATCCTGGCTGTCTCCGACCTGCTCCGCCGTGGTCGTGAGTACGCGTCAGAAACGTTCAACTATTTTGAGACATATACCGTCATTGCGCTGATCTATCTGATTATGACGCTCTTCTTTTCAAAGCTGATCAGCATCATGGAGGAACGCCTGAATGACGGCCACTAGTCCTCCCATGATCGAAGTCAGCGGGGTATCCAAGTTCTTTGGTTCCTTCCAGGCATTGAACGACATCTCGTTCAGCGTCCGTGACGGTGAAAAGGTCGTCATCATCGGCCCGAGCGGTTCAGGTAAAAGCACTATCCTCCGCTCGATAAACTGCCTTGAGACCATAGATCGGGGCCGGATAACGGTCGGCGGCAAAGATATCAGCAATCCACAGACTGATATCTGCAAAATCCGTGAAGAGGTCGGGATGGTTTTCCAGTCTTTCAACCTTTTCCCGCATAAGACGGTCCTTGAAAACCTGACCCTCGCCCAGACTGTTGTACGTAAGCGCAGTAAAAAAGATGCTGAAGTTATCGCCATGGAGCTGCTGCGCAAGGTGAATATCGCCGAAAAAGCGGGGGCCTATCCGGCCAAGCTCTCCGGCGGGCAACAGCAGCGTGTAGCAATCGCCCGCTCCCTGGCGATGAATCCGAAGGCGATCCTGTTTGATGAACCAACTTCAGCCCTTGATCCAGAGATGATTGGCGAGGTTT
>CAIUXU010000502.1 GCA_903903205.1 uncultured Syntrophobacterales bacterium | reverse complement strand
GGCTGCCGAGTTGGGGGCGAATGTTATTTTCGTCCATGCCGATGTGACCAGCGACGAGAGCGGCCGGGCGGCTATCGAGAAAGCAGTGGCCGCTTTTGGGACGATTCATACGGCGATCAACTGCGCCGGTGTGGGTGATCCCGCGAAAGTGCTATCAAAGAAGGGGTCGATGTCGCTCTCCTTTTTCAACCGGGTTATTCAGATCAACCTTGTCGGCACGCTCAACATCATCCGCCTTGCCGTCGAACAGATGGTCAAGAATGAACCGAACGGGGAAGGAGAGAAGGGGGTTATCATCAACACCGCGTCCGTAGCCGCTTACGACGGGCAGATCGGTCAGGCGGCCTACAGCGCCTCCAAGGCAGGGGTTGTGGGGATGACGTTGCCGATTGCGCGGGAGTGCGCGGAGTACGGAATCCGTGTGATGACCATCGCACCGGGGCTCTTCGACACCCCGATGATGGCGGGTCTTCCCGAAAGCGTCCGGGTGTCGCTCGCGCAAACCGTACCCTTCCCGAAACGTCTCGGCAGGCCCACTGAATATGCCGCGCTTGTTCGGCACATCCTCGAAAATCCGATGCTGAACGGCGAGTGCATCCGGCTCGACGGGGCGGTCCGGATGACGGCCAGGTAAAAGATGAACATAAGTCCATAACTTCAACCGAACCAATCAGGAGGAGGTAGAAAATGGGAAAAGTTTTCAACATGGTGGTGGATGGGGCGGGGGTGGGGGTCGTCACCTTTGATGTGGTCGGCGAGAAAATGAACACCTGGACGGAGGATGCCTTTAGCAGCTTTGATCAAGTGATGCGGGAGCTGGAGAGTTCCAAAGGGGTTCGGGGAATCATCTTCATTTCGGGAAAACCGGAGAACTTCCTGGCCGGCGCCAACCTGAAACTGCTCTCCCAGATTGAGAGCGCCGAGGAGGTGCAACAGACCATGGATCATTTTCACGGATCGTTCGCCCGCCTCGAGGCGTTTGGCTTTCCCGCAGTCGCGGCGATCCACGGCCACTGCCTCGGCGGCGGTCTGGAATTCGCGCTGGCCTGTACGGCCCGGATTGCCAAGGAGGGCAAAAGCACCCTCATCGGCCTTCCGGAGTGCAATGTCGGCCTCTTTCCCGGCGCAGGCGGGACGCAGCGGTTGCCACGGCTGATCGGCTATCCGGCGATCGAACTGATCCTGAAGGGGACAATGCTTCCGGCGGCGAAGGCCTATGAAATGGGGATCGTCGATCGGCTGATCCCGGCGGACGGCGACCTCCTTGCCTCGGCGAAGACCCTTCTTGAGGAGATCATTGCCGGGAAGGCAAATCTGAAGCGGCCCGTCCAGGACTTCACCCAGATCGACGCCATCGCAGAAATGGCCAAAGCCGGAATCCTCAAGGCGACCAAGGGAAGGGAAATCCCCGCCCCGATGCTTGCCCTCAAATCGATGCACGAAGGGTTGAAGGTGTCGCTTGCGGAGGGGATAGAGATCGAAAAGAAGAACTTCGTCGAGGTTCTCCTGTCGAAGGAGGCGAAAGGCAGCATCAACACCTTCTTCATCAAGGGAATGACAGACAAGCCACAGGCGATGATGACCAAAGGGTTTGTCCCCAAAACGCTGAAGAAGGTAGCGGTCCTGGGCTTCGGGACGATGGGTCGGGGGATCATCATCGACATCCTGCGCAACACGCAGTTCCCCGTCCTCGTCAAGGACATTCCCGAGGCGCTGGAGCCGGGCAAGGCCTTCATCCGGAAGATCCTGGACGGGATGGTCGAGAAGAAACGGCTGAAGGAGCCCGTGGATACGATCATGTCCCGCCTTACCGTCACGTCGGAATATATCGACGCCTTCAAGGAGGTGGACATCGTCATCGAGGCGGTCTTCGAGGAGATCAGCGTGAAGAAACAGGTGTACGGGGAACTCGGCAAGGCGGTCCGGGATGATTGCATCATCGCAAGCAACACCTCTTCCATCCCGATCAGCTCGATGGCCCCTTTCGTGGCGCTGCCGGCGCGGTTCGGCGGTATCCACTTCTTTTCACCCGTCTGGTTGATGCAGCTTGTGGAGGTGATCCGGGGCGAGCAGACCGCCCAGGAGACGATCGACAACCTTCTCAATTTTGCCGGTCTGATCCGGAAGCGGCCCATCGTCTGCCGGGACAATGCGGGCTTCGTCGTCAATGCGATGCTCTTCCCCAATCTCGTCAATGCGCTGAAATACATCGAGGAGGGGAATGCCATCGAAAAGGTGGACCGGGCGATGACCCGTTTCGGGATGCCCGTGGGACCGATCCGACTTACCGATGAGGTGGGAATCGACATCCCCTACAAGGCCTTTGTCGGAATGGGGATCAAGCAGGAGACCTTGAAGAACGTGGTCGAGGCGGGGCGAACCGGTCTGAAGAAATCGGGCAAGGGCTTCTTCCTGAAGGACGGCAGCGTCGATCCGGAGGTGCTGCCGCTGATTGCAAAGCGCCCGCCGCTGGAAGTCAGCGAAGAGGAGATCCAACTGGGGCTTCTCACCGCGATGGTCCAGGTGGGGAAAGACATTCTCGACCGGAAGATCGTCGAGGATGTTCGGATGATCGATGTGGGGATTATCTGGGGGCTCGGTTTCCCTGCCGACAAGGGCGGCCCGATGAAGTGGGCTGACCTGATCGGTCTGAGCAAGAAACTCTATGGGAAGAATTTCTACTAAAAAAGCAGAGTGATGGAAATGATAAGCGCCCCGGAAGGAGAACATCCGGGGCGCTTATTCGCTTATTCCCATCGGCCATCAAGATGGCATCAATCCTGGAGGGTCGGTCAGGCAGGTTTTCGGTGCATTACACACTTGCGCAAGCCTGTGGGGCAGAACCCCAGTAGGGGGACATCCCGCGCAGCCTCTCGATGATAGAGGGCAGCTTCTCGATCACGAAATCGATCTCTTCTTCCGTATTGTAGATACTCAGGCTGAACCGGATGGAGCCATGGGCCATCGTGAAGGGGACGCCCATCGCACGCAGCACGTGCGATGGTTGCAGGGAGCCTGATGTGCAGGCCGACCCGGAAGAGGCGCAGATTCCGTATTCGTTCATCAGCAAAAGGATGCCCTCCCCTTCGACAAACTCAAAACTGATGTTCGTTGTGTTGGGAAGTCGCTGCAGAATATCCCCATTGACCCGGCATTTCGGGATTCGGACCAGCAGGGCTTCCTCGAGCCTGTCGCGCAGCCGCCTCACAGCGCTGTTTTCCGTATCCAGGTGCCGGGCTGCCAGTTCACAGGCCTTTCCCAGCCCGATGATGCTGGGGGTGTTCTCCGTGCCGCCCCGGCGTCCCTTCTCCTGATGCCCTCCGATCAAAAACGGCGAAAACCGCGTTCCCTTGCGAACGTACAGGACGCCGATCCCCTTGGGGGCGTGTAGCTTGTGTCCGGAGAAGGAGAGCATGTCGATCATGTTCTTCTTCATGTCGATCGGGATCTTGCCGGTCGATTGCACCGCGTCGGTGTGGAACGGGATGCCCCGTTCATGGGCCAGCTCCGCCGCCTTCTCCACCGGGAAAATGACCCCTGTCTCGTTGTTGGACCACATGAGGCTAACCACCGCCGTGTCGGGGGTCAGGCTGTCGACGAACTGTTCCATGTCCAGCAGACCGTTCTTCTCGACGGGCAGTTCCGTGATGCGATAGCCCTGGCCGGCGAGATTAGCGCAGAGGGACTTGACGGCGGGGTGTTCAACCCTGCTGGTTACGATGTGGCGCCTTTCCGGATAGGTCGCCAGGGCCGAGCGGATGGCGGCGTTGTCGCTCTCCGTGCCGCAGCTCGTGAAGATGATCTCGTCGGGCGTTGCGCCAATCAGCGCCGCGACCTGTTCACGGGCATCACGGATCTTCCGGGCGACCTGGCCGCCGAAGGAGTGCATGCTGGAAGGGTTTCCGTAATATTCGTGGAAATAGGGAAGCATCGCCTCCAGCACCTCGGAGGCCACCTGGGTCGTGGCATTGTTGTCCAGATAGACGGTTTTCATGGGGCTACCTCCTCGATGATCAGGTCGGGTGAAACCAGATCCCGGAGCTTCGCCTCGACAAAGTGCTTCAGCGTGATGTCGGACGCTTTACAGACGGCGCAGGCGCCCCGCACAGCGACGATAACCCGGTTGCCGACGACGTCGATCAGTTCGATGTCGCCGCCGTCGTGTTTCAGGGAAGGCCGAATCTCCTTTTCGAGGGCCTCTTCGATCTTTCGAATCTTCTGGATGTTGGTCAGTTTCGGCGTTGCCGCCGCCGGTTTGGCCTCGGCCCGCACCCTCTCGATGATCTGCCGGATCGCGTCATGGCAGTTGCCGCAGCCGCCTCCCGCCTTGGTGTAATTTGTCACCTCCTCGACCGTCGAAAGGTTGTTTTCCCGGACAGCCCGTTCGATCTCCCGGTCCGTCACACCGAAGCACTCGCAGATGATCTGCGAACCCGGCTCCTTGGCCGGCGCCCCCTGGTAATTCTCGATCGCCTTCTCGAGGGCCTCCTGCCCCATGACGCTGCAATGCATTTTTTCCTCGGGCAGACCGCCGAGGAAGGCGGCGATGTCCTGATTGGTCACCTTCTTGGCCTCCTCCAGCGTCATCCCCTTGATCATCTCGGTGAGCGCCGAAGAAGAGGCAATGGCGCTGGCACAACCGAATGTCTTGAACTTCGCCTCCTGGATCCGCTTGTTTTCATCGAGTTTGAAGGAAAGTTTGAGGGCATCCCCGCAGGCGATGGAACCGACCTCCGCAATGCCGTCCGGATGATCCACTTCTCCGACATTCCTTGGATTGAGAAAATGCTCCCTGACCTTGTCCGTGTATTCCCACATAATATTCTCCTTAATTTTTCGTTGGTGAATGATCAATATTGAATCAAAAGATGGTGACGATTGCTATTCTAAGTCCACCCGGTCCGATTGTCAACGGATCATTCCGATAATCAATTTGATATCCCAATCCGGTTGCTCTATGATGAAGTTGTGGAAATGCAATTGCTGAACCTACATAAACAGGAGGGAACATGACGAAAAAGGCCTTTCAGGACTACTATCCGGACGATCTCAGCCACTGCTACGGGTGCGGCCGCCTCAACGATGACGGTCTGAAGATCAAAAGTTACTGGGATGGAGAGGAATCCGTCTGCATCCATGAACCAAGGTCCTACCACACGGCCATCCCGGGTTTTGTTTACGGTGGGATGATCGCCTCTCTCATCGACTGTCACGGGACGGGTACGGCCGCGGCGGCCAAGTACCGCTCCGAAGGCAGGGAGATGGATACGGACCCGCCCCTGCGCTTCCTCACGGCGTCTCTCCACGTCGATTACCTGCTTCCGACTCCCCTCGGCGTCCCGCTGGAAATCCGCGGCAGGGTGAAAGAGGTCAAGGGGCGCAAGGTGATCGTGGAATCAACCCTTTCCGCCAACGGGAAAATCTGCGCCCGCGGGGAGGTTGTCGCGATTCAGGTGCCGGAGCATTTGATTCCCCGGCATCCTTGATGCCCTCGAAAAATGTTTCCCTCAGTTTTCTGAATCCCCCGCCGCTCCCTGCTTAAAATTCCCGTGCAGGGTTTCGGGGATGCTGATCAGCAATGGCAGACGGATCAGGAGATCGATACCCACAAAGAGCATAAAGATATACTGAGGTCCGATCCTGTCCCAGATGAGGCCCGCGGACAAGGCCAGGATCGCGCTCAGAATCATCTTGAAGAACCGGTTGATGCCGACCCATCTCCCCATCTGTTCGGGAGGAACCAGTTCCCGTTCTATGGCGGCGGAGACGGATGCACCGATGAAGAAAAAGCCCTGCAGGATTCCGGCAATGACCAGAAATACCGTTGACGTCGCCGAGATCAGCATCAGGTTGGAGATCCAGAAAAGCGGCATGGTGATGTACAGGACCCTCTTCCGGCCGATCCGGTCCGCCAGCCTGCCCAGCGGAATGGCACAGACGATGGATGACAGCGCCGATCCGGTAACCATGATCCCCAGGATGAATTCATTGGCCCCTTTGATCTGATGGGCAAAAACCTGGGTGAACGGAAAAACCATTCCCAGCGGTAACTGGGCAATGGAGGCGATGACCAGCCATTTTTTCAGATGCCGCCCGCCCTTGAGCACCTGGGAGATATCCCTGAACAGGTGCGGCCTGTGACTTCCAGCCTTGACCCATTTCCGTTCCGACAGCTTCGTCAGGACGATGATAAACGTGCCGATCGTAATCAGGAGGCCTGAAAAGAACAGCGGCCTGATGCCGGTGATGTTGACACCGCCGTACAGGGTGACAAGCCAAGTGGCGAACAGCGGCCCGGCCATTCCTAGAAAGCCCGCAGCGACCGTTTCACAGATCAGCATGCCGGTAGCCCGGTCCCGATTGACCAGGCAGTTTCCGCAGATGGTGGCGCAACTGTGATTGCTGGTGGAGAAACCCAACCAGTAACCGATCATGGCGACGATGGTCATCTCCCAGCTTTGCGCCAGACCGTAGGTCAGGTAGCAGACCGCCAGGAATCCGATGCCGATCAGGTAGATTCTTTTGGGACCGATTCGGTCGATGAACCAGCCGGTGAAGGGTCCGCAGAGACCGGCGATGATCATGCCGATGCTGTTGACGATCCCCAGTTGGGTTCCCGACGCCCCCAGCGCCACGATATAGATGGAGAGGTAGGGAAAGACCATCTGGTAGGCCAGCTTGTCCAACGATGTGCGCAAAACGGTGATTTTCCAGTCCCGATGCTGCCGGTTCAGAAAGGCAAGGCCGTTACCGAGGACGGTCGGCAGCGGTCCGGCGTATGGTTCAGTATGATCACTCAATGAATTACCATCAGCCCCCAAAAGGATTTGGAGAGCTTTTCAGCTTGATATGCGTTAAAAATCCTTGAAATCGTCTTCGCCCATCGGGATGATGTGATCGGGCCTCGTCACTCTACCGTGGCCCGGCGGCAAACTGACTTTCTTCCTGTCCTGCATGGCCCACCCGTTATGACCTGGTTGCACCGGAGGAGGATTCTTGCTCCGGCCAACGCCCAGTGACAGTTGCGCTCCGGTAACGTTTGCACTGCTGCCGCCGATAACCCGCACCAAGTCGCCCACATAACCTTTCATCTGTTCGGCCTGCGCATTCAGTTCTTCCGCCGCCGCGGCCGACTCTTGTGCATTGGCCGCCGTCTGCTGCGTTACCTTGTCCATCTCCGTTACCGCCGTGTTCACCTGTCCGATTCCCTGCGACTGCTCCTCGGAGGCAGACGCGATTTCATCGACCAATTGGCCGATTTCGCGGGAGATTTCCGAGTTCTCCTGAAACGCCGACCGGGTGGAAATCGTAATTTCGTTGCCGCTCTTGACCGCTTTGATCGTCTTCTCGATCAAAATACTGGTCTCCTTTGCCGCCCCCGCCGACCGCAGCGCCAGATTCCGGACTTCGTCTGCCACGACAGCAAATCCGGCCCCGGCCTCTCCCGCGCGCGCCGCCTCCACCGCCGCATTGAGTGCCAGCAGATTCGTCTGGAAGGCAATCCCGTCGATGGTCTTGATGATCTTTGCTGTCTCTTCGCTCGAACGGGTGATCTGGGCGATGGCCTCCGTCAGCTTCGCCATCTGACTGTTCACTTTTTCCACAACTTCTTTGGCTTTGGTCATCTTCTTCCTGGCCTGGCTCGCATTGTCGGCATTTTGCCTGGTCATCGACGACATCTCCTCCAGAGACGCAGAACTCTGCTCCAGCGACGACGCCTGCTCCGAGGCCGCCTCCGCGAGATGCCCACTCGACGCAGACAACTGAATAGACGCCGCCGAGACCTGTTCGGCAGCGTCCGTAATACCGTGCACCACCCGATTGATCGGTTTGAGCAAGCGGATGGTGAATAGGATTCCTGAAATAAGTGAGCAGAGGGCCATCAGAACTACAAGAACAATAAAAAGAGACCTCATTGTATTCGTCGACGCGAGTTGCTCCTGTTTTGAACTCGCGGAAACGATGATCCATTCCATGGATCGGTATTCCTGGAATGAAACGTAGAGAGCCTTTCCTTCCCAGGAATATTCTATGATCCCGGTTTTCTTTCGCAAAATTTCCTTACCGAAATCGAAGGTGGTCATATTCAACTGGAGGATCTTTGTTTTGTCGGGATAAGAAAGAACCAGCCCATCCTTGTTCAAGAGGTATGCGAACCCTTCCTTTCCGACCTTGATATTATTGATTGATTTCAGCGCTTTGTCGGCTGCGATATCGACAGCCATGACTACGGAGATTTTGCCATCGGGAGCGGAGAAACCTTTTGCCATGGTGATGACGGGCTCACTGGACTCTTTGGCAAGATAAGGATCGCTGAAAACGATATCCTTCGTTGTCAAGGCGCGCTGAAACCAGGGGAGGGAAGATGCATTTTGGATACCCTGTTTCCGGCTCGATGCTTTCAGTTCTCCTTTCACATCGATGAGGGAGATTCCCCGGTATGCGGGATATTCTTTGACAATATCCCCCAAATCTTTTTCCGTTTTCTCCTGGCTCCCCTGATCAAGATTGATACCCAACTGCAGCATTTCGATCGCATTCTTGCAAGGTGAGACGATGCCGTCCATCTGCATCTTGTAGTTCATGAATTGGGCATCCAGGAGCTCGATCGCCTGGGCCGATACGCTGGTCATTTCCGAATTTGCCTTCGTTAACAAGGCCTGGGAAGAGATGTAGTAAAATATCGATCCCATAACCACCATCGGGATCAACCCTACCAGTAGAAACGAAACGATCAGGTTTCGCTGCATGCCCCGTCTCAAGTTTCCCGTAATACCCATTGTCACTGCCTCACGTCTTTATCGATCTAAACTCTTCTGCCCTGTCAGCGGCAGGATGAGATTTCCCTGCCGCTCACTTCTTCAGGTC
>CAIUXU010000501.1 GCA_903903205.1 uncultured Syntrophobacterales bacterium | reverse complement strand
CGCAAGGCACTTTCGCTATTTTTCGTCTCTTTGATAAAAAGGGTCAGGAGGAGGATATTGAGAATGACGAGGAGAGCGATCACCCCGATCCCCACCTTGATGTACAGATGACTCGGACTCGGGGTATCTGTATAAATTTTCGGTAATTTCAGGTTATGATTCTGCATGCTTTCGGCTCTTATAGACCAGCATCCCTATCCATGCGGCGATCGATCCCGCGTTACCCCGGCAACTTTCGGAGCGATTTATTCCCATAATATCGAGATCCGGTCAAGCGGAAAGATTACTGCCGTTGGATCGCTGATCACGACGATTGCAGAATAAACCTGCGAACACTGATATTCATAAGCAAGCCGGATGCCGTCATCAGGACCACCATCGACGAGCCACCATAGCTGAGAAACGGCAAAGGAATTCCCACCACGGGAAGGATTCCCAAGACCATGCCGATATTGATGAAGACCTCCCAGAAGATCAGCATGGTGATTCCAAAGGCGATCAGCGCCCCCGGGTAGTCCCTGGATTGGTTGATTATTTTCAGTCCCCAGAGGATGAGCAACAAATACAGGGTAAGCAGGACGATTCCTCCGAGGAAGCCCCACTCTTCGGCAAAAACGGAAAAGATGAAATCGGTCTGCTGCTCCGGCAGGAACTTGAGCTGGGTCTGGGATCCTTTCAGGAATCCTTTCCCGAAGATACCTCCTGAACCGACGGCGATCATCGACTGGATGATGTGGTATCCCGATCCCAGCGGATCTCTCTCCGGACTGAAGAAGGTCAAAATCCTTTCCCTCTGGTAGTCTTTCAGGAAAAACCAGCCGACAGGGGTCAGAATGAGGCCCCCGGTGGCAGCGATCAGCAGGGATTTCCATTCCAGGCCGATGAAAAAAACCATGGATAGGAACAAGATCAGAAGGATCAGTCCCGTTCCCAGATCGGGCTGCTTGAGGATGAACGAAAACGGGACGATAAGAATCAAAAAAGGGATGAACAGCTCTGTCAGGTGATAGCCCCGTCCGATTCGGTGGCTATCAAAGTAATTGGCCAGCGCCAGGATGATTGTCAGCTTGACCAGCTCCGAGGGCTGGAAGGTGAAACCGCCGATGGCAATCCAGCGCTGGGACCCCCTAGTTGTATAACCTACTGTAAATACTACAAAAAGAAGCATGACGGAGATGCCGTAAATGATGTAGGCATGGCGGTTCAGAAAACGGTAATCGATGAAGAAGGCGAGCGCCATACCCACGAAACCGACAAGAATCCACTGGATCTGCTTGATGTGGAGCGGCGCCTGGTGAAGGTTCGTGAGGCTGAACCCGGCGCTGTAGATGTTCAGCAGGCCGATGCCGCTGATGATCAGGACCAAAAGAAAGAGGGTCCAGTCAAAATTCAGGATGAGGCGGCGGTCCAGTTTAATCATGGCATCGGTCTCCCCGGGACGTCTGTGGCAGCGCCCTGCGCTTTTGTCGGCTGCTGGGTTTGCGTCATTTTATTCCGTGCAAAGTATGTGTCGATCACCTTCCGGGCCACCGGGGCCGCCGCCGAACCGCCGTGACCGGCGTTCTCCAGGATGACCGCCACTGCAATTTCCGGATTCCCGTAAGGCGCAAAACAGACGAAGAGGGCATGGTCCCGGAAATTGGCCGATACACGCTTCAGCTTGCGCTCCTTTGCATCCTGCGGGAGCCCGATCACCTGGGCGGTGCCCGTCTTCCCGCAAACGTCCTGTTCCTTCCTTTTCAGGACATTACCCGTTCCTCCCATTTCGTTGACCACCCCCCACAGGCCCTGGTTGATGAGCTGGATGTTCTGGGGGCGGACCGGCAGAACCCCCTGTTTCTCCGGCTGGAATACCTTTACGACACGTCCGTCGGAAGATTCAAGCTGTTTTACGAGGCGGGGCCGGTAAAGGGTGCCGCCATTCGCCAGGGTCGCATAGGCATTGGCGAGTTGGAGCGGGGTTACGAGGTTGTAGCCTTGGCCGATGGCGAGAGAGATGGTTTCACCCAGCTGCCAGGGTTGCCGGAAGCGGGAAAGCTTCCATTGTTTCGTGGGGATCAAACCGCCCTTTTCCCTGAGGAGGTCAATACCCAGAGGGGCGCCAAGACCAAAGGCCCGAGCGTAGGTGGCGATCCGGTCCACGCCGAGCAGCTTCCCGAGGTTGTAGAAATAGACGTCGCAGGACTGCACGATTGCGCGGTGGAGATTGACATTGCCGTGACCCTTCTCCTGCCAGCAGCGAAAGATCCTGTTGCCCAACTCGAAGCGGCCGTTGCAGTAGAAGGTGGTCTCCGGGGTGATCAGACCTTCCTCGAGGGCCGCGGCGGCGACGACTGGCTTGTAGGTTGATCCCGGCGGATACTGTCCCGAGATTGAGCGGTTTTCCATGGGAAACCGGGGATCATTGGAAAGGTTTTCCCAGTCATCGGTAGAGATCCCCCCATTGAAGAGGTTTGGGTCAAAAGATGGTGAGCTGACCAGGGCAAGCACCGCCCCGTTGCGGGGGTCCAGTACCGCAACCGCGCCCGCTCGGTTGCCAACGGCCGTCCAAGCCGCCTCCTGAAGCGCTGAATCGATCGTCAGCACCACATTGTCGCCCAGCACCGCCGGGATCCGGCCGATAGAACGAACCTCCTTGCCGGCCACGTTGATCTCGATCTGTTCAGCGCCGCTTTTTCCTCGGAGGTGAGAGTCCAGAAATTTCTCGATACCGAACTTGCCGATGATATCGCCCGGTGCAAGACGCAGCGCAGTGTTCCGATCAAGGTCATCCCTGCTGACTTCTCCTGTGAAGCCGATGATTTGCGCGGTCATCTCTCCGTTGAGGTACTGCCGGATGGGCGTCACTTCTGTTACCACGCCGGGAAGTTCCAGGGCGTGGGTCTCCACCACCGCAAGTTTTTCCATGCTGATGTTCCGTTCCAGAAGAACGGAGGCGAAGGGCTTCACGCGACCCGGGAGAGACGCAAGAGAGGGAACTGTCAGGGAACGTTCGGTGTAAAGCTCCTTGATCTTTTCGATCACCTTCCCGGTCTCCTTCGTCCGGTGGGGGATGACGATAAGAGCGAAGGAAGGCTGGTTGTCCACGAGAACCCGGCGGCTGTCGTCCATGATAAGACCGCGTATCGGCTTGATCTTCCGGAGGCGGACGCTGTTGTTTTCGGACCTTTGCCGAAGTTCGTCCCCCTTGATCACCTGTACGTACCACAGCCTTATCACAAGAAGCGACAGCGCCACCGCAACGATGAGCAAGAGCAGTTTGAATTTGTGCTTGAACTGACCCGGATCATATCCGTCGAGCCGGTCGTCGATCTTCCGCATGCAGAAAAACCTCGAAACGTTTGAGCAGGACAAAGAAGAGGGGGCTCATGCACCCCAACACAACGGCCTGCGGGACGAAGATCTTCGGGATCGCATCGAGGATGTCGGCGCCGAAGACAAAACGGTAAAAGAAAACGATCACCGCGCCTTCCAGGAGCGTGCAGAGTGCCGTAAAGGATGCGATCAGGGCCGGTCTCCCGGCATAGATCTTTCCACCTGCAATATTGGAGAGATAAAAAATGAGAACATACAGAAACATGTAGAGCCCGAAAATAGCGCTGGTCAGACAATCCAGAAAGAAACCGAGCAGGAGTGAAAGGATGCCCCCGCGGAGGGCGTCGAGATGGAACCCGGCATAGATGACGACGATGAGCGAGATCTCCATGCCGATCCAGCCGAGGGAAAAGAGATCCAGAATCGTGATCTGAACAATCACCAGAAGAAGCAGCAAGACAGGGAGAAGAAGGTAATAAATCATGGTTTCGGGCCTGCATCCGTGATCAGGGCCAAGACCTCCTCTACCTTTCCAAAATCGACGGCGGGTGCCACGTCGATCTTCTGAAAGAGGCCTTCCCCCTTGCGGGAGGCGCCGGTCACGACGCCGATCAGCAGCCCCTTGGGAAACACCCCGGCCAGGCCGGAGGAGAGAACCACATCGCCCGCCTGAACCTCCTCCACCCGGGAGATATATTTCAGGTTGCATCCCGACGGACCTGCGCCCT
>CAIUXU010000500.1 GCA_903903205.1 uncultured Syntrophobacterales bacterium | reverse complement strand
TTTACCGGAATACGCTTGCTGAATCAGGAGAAGTTTGTCGATGCCGGGCGTGAATTCGAACTTGCCCTGAGGCTGGATCCGGGTTATGCAAAGGCCCATGTCGGGATCGGGCTTGTCAGGGCCTATCAAAAAGATTTCACAGGCGGGCTTGACGCCCTCAAGCAGGCGGAGAAGCACGTCCGCACCGATGAGGAGAAAGTCTTCGTCCGGGTCGGTTACATCCGTGTGAATACAATGAGCAATGCCGCTTGTTTGCGTATCGGGGTCGAATGCAAGCCCGATGACGCCTGGCTGAAGTACTCGAAAGATGCTTTTGACGAGGCGGTGAAGATCGATCCCAAGGCTGCCGCCCCCCATTATTACATGGGTGAAGCTTATCTGACGGCGCTTGATCTGGACCAGTCCGGTCGGATGTTTAGCCGGGTTCTGAGTCTGAACGGCGAATACGTCAAGGAGGCCGACGGCAGGTGGAAGCTGGTGCAGAAGATCCAGCGGGCAATGCCGGGGACCGTGACGGGGAAAAAGATTGCACTGGTTGAACAACTCAACCGGGGGGACGTGGCGGCTCTCTTTATGGAGGAGCTGAAGGTCGACGTCCTCTATGAACGAAAGACGCCCAAAACCTTTGATACCGCCTTTAAGGATCCGGAAAAGGCGAAGACGACCATCGCTGGAAGGACCAGCGCGGCTGATATCGGCAACCATCCACTTCGGGCGGATATCGAGGGGATTGTCTGGATCGGCATGCGCGGCCTCGAAGTCTATCCGGACGGAAACTTCCGGCCGGACGAGATGGTGAACCGGGCGACCTACGCGATGATGATCGAAGATATCCTGATCAAGATCTCGGGGGACAATGCGCTGGCAACGCGCTTTATCGGCAGCACTTCCCCTTTTCCCGACCTTCGGGCCGATCTTCCCTATTTCAATGCGGTGATGGTGGTGAACACGCGGGGCCTCATGGAGGCGAAAAATATGATATCAGGCGCCTTTATGCCACTGGAGCCTGTGGGGGGAGCGGATGCGCTGCTTGTCATCCGCAAGATGAGGGAAGAATTGCGTTTTTAACTGGAGAAGGGTTCAATGGGGAACGGTCTGCTGCCCAAGGTTTTCGAGCCACGCGAAGCGGAGCTCAGATGGTATAAGTATTGGCTGGATCATGATTTCTTCCGCGCTGCAGACAGCAGTCCGAAAAAGCCATTTTCGATCGTCATTCCGCCGCCGAATGTAACGGGTATTCTCCACATGGGGCATGCCCTGAACAACGTTCTGCAGGACATTTGCTGCCGATACCGGAGGATGCAGGGGATGAATGTCCTCTGGATGCCGGGGATGGACCACGCCGGTATCGCCACGCAGAACGTCGTCGAACAGGAACTGGCACGGGAGGGGCTGACGCGCCACGATCTTGGCCGGGAGAAGTTCATCGAGCGGGTCTGGGACTGGAAGGCCCGCTACGGCGGGGTCATCATCAACCAGCTCAAGCGTCTTGGCTGTTCCTGCGACTGGTCGCGCGAGCGCTTCACGATGGACGAGGGGCTTTCAAAGGCGGTCCGCGAGGTGTTCGTCCGCCTCTACAATGATGGACTCATCTACCAGGGGGATTATATCGTTAACTGGTGTCCCCGCTGCCGCACCGCCATCTCCGATCTTGAGGTCGAGTACCATCCGGAGGGAGGGAGTCTCTGGAGCATCCGGTATCCCTTCGCCGAAGGGGAGGGAGGGATCGTGGTTGCCACGACTCGGCCGGAGACGATGCTTGGCGATACCGCCGTGGCCGTCAATCCTGGCGACGATCGGTACCGCCATCTTGTCGGGAAGGAGGTCATCCTTCCCTTGGTCAACCGCAGGATTCCGATCATTGCCGACGACTATGTCACGATGGAATTCGGCTCCGGCGCCGTCAAAATCACGCCCGCCTCCGATCCGAATGACTTTGCGATGGCCGGTCGCCACGGGCTTCCGATCCTTCGGGTGATGGACGATGGTGCGGTGATCAATGAAAACGGCGGGGTTTATCGGGGGCAGGATCGTTACGAATGCCGGAAGAACCTCCTCCGCGATCTGGAGGCGGGAGGCTTCCTCGTCGGGACGGAGTCCTACACCCACAACATCGGTCAATGTTACC
>CAIUXU010000499.1 GCA_903903205.1 uncultured Syntrophobacterales bacterium | reverse complement strand
TGGGAGAGGGCCGATACGTCGAGAGGTTCGTTTACTCCTACCTGATCGTCGGGAAGACGATCTGCCTGATCGATGCCGGCGTCGCTGCCACGGCCCCCCTGATCCTTGACATGGTAAAGGAGCTGGGACGGTCGCCGGGGGAGATCTCCCTGATCCTGCTGACCCACGCGCATCCCGACCATATCGGCGGTTGCGCCCCGATCAGAAAGCTTGCCCCGGTCCCGATTGCCATCCATCCGACGGACAGGAGCTGGGTGGAGGATATCGCACTCCAGTATCGGGAACGTCCCATCCCCAACCTGTTCGAGCTGGTTCCGGAGGGAGCGCCTGTTGACCGGGTGCTGACCGATGGAGAGACGATCTCGTGGGAGGAGGGAAAGACGATCAAGGTCATCGCGACTCCGGGCCACTCTCCCGGATCCGTCTCGTTTTTCTTCGAAGAGGAAGGGGTTCTCTTTTCGGGGGATTCCATCCCGGTCGCAGGCCAAATCCCGATCTATACCGATCCCGTAGCGTCCGTTGCGTCCATCGGAAAACTGAAGCAGCTTTCCAACGTCAAGATCCTCCTCTCATCGTGGCATGAACCGATCGTCGGGGAGCGGAGTGCTGAGATTATGGACGAAGGCCGCCGGTATATCGGGCAGATCGACACCCTTGTCCGGGAGATCCATGCGCAGGATCCGCATCTCTCCGGAGAGGCGCTCAGTCTGCGAACGCTGGAACGGCTGGGGATCACGATACCCAGGGTTCTCTTCATGGTGGAAGCATCTTTCAAGAGCCACCTGCTGTGAGTAAAAAAGTGCTGAGGACTGAGGACTGAGTGTCTTTTTTGTCATCCCCGAATTCTCTTATCGGGGATATGGTTTTACTCAGCACTCAGTCCTCAGCACTATTTCAAACAATGGAAAGGAATTTCATGGGGAGAAAAATACCCTACTACGCTCAAAGCTCCGAATTCACCTGCGGCCCCGCCTGCGTGCTGATGGTTTTCAAACTTTTTGACCCCAGTATAAAGCTGAATCGCAGCCTGGAGTTTGAGGTCTGGCGTCAATGCAACATGATCGGCGTAAGAGGCGCTGACCCTTTCGGAATGAGCGTCCCTTTGCTTGATGCCGGTTATGAGGTCCACCTCATGACACAAAGCAGGAGGATGATGGACCCTGATCTGTGGAGAAACAGGTTGCGGGAACATCGTTTTACGCCGGAAGATGCGAAATTGGCGGTTTTCGGGATCGCCGAGAACCGGAAGCGCGCTCTGGCCCGTGGCCTGACCGTAGAGCATAAGCCATTGACGGTTGAGCGGGTCGTCAAGTATTTCAGCGAGGGCTTCATCCCGATGGCATTGGTACACATGGGAGTGGTGCACCAGTTGGACATCCCCCATTGGGTGGTGGTGACGGATGCCGGTGAAGATTATGTAGTTTTCAACGACCCTTACCCTCCCAAAGGAGGAAAGGGGATCCGTGTGAGTGTGGAGGAGTTCCAGAAGATGCTTGGTGATATTGGAACCCGGATCGGTCTCAGCCCATCGACCCTCTTTATAAAAACCCGTGAGAAGTAGGGATTAAAGGTATTGACCCTGATGGAAACAAGTACAAAGACGGCTAAAGGTTCCAGTGGGTTAAAGGCAAAGAACCTTTACAACCGGATGGAGTGGGCGGGTGCATTCGGTGACGTCGGAACCTTGATTCCTTTCGTGGTGGCCTACATCACCATCGTGAAGGTCGAACCTCTCGGACTTCTTCTCATGTTCGGCATTGCCTTGCTGGCATCCGGCCTCTATTACCGGACGCCGCTCCCGATCCAGCCCATGAAGGCTATCGGCGCGGCGGCTGTCGCCGGCGGGATAAGCCCGGCGGCCCTGTTCGGATCGGGCCTCACAACCGGGCTTTTCTGGCTTCTTGTAGGCGTTTCCGGGGCCACCCGGCCGATCTCCCGGCTTGCAACCAGGCCGGTTGTGCGCGGCATCATGCTGGGTCTGGGGCTCTCTTTCATGGTGGACGGGGTCACCCGCATGAGGACGGCGCCGATTCTTGCGGGCGTCGCCCTCGTTGTCACCTACCTTCTTTTGACAAACCCAAAGATTCCGGCCATGTTCATCCTGCTGATCATCGGCGTTGTTTCTGCGGTGATCATGGACCCTCAATTGATGGCGGAACTGGCCAAGATCCATGTCGGCTTCAAGTTGCCGGTCTTCAGCCTCTCCGCGCTGACCTGGAATGATCTCCTCGTCGGCACGCTGCTCTTCACACTCCCCCAGATCCCGTTGACTTTGGGGAACGCCGTGATTGCCATAACAGCCGAGAACAACGAGCTCTTTCCGGACAGAAAAGTCACGGAAAAGAAGATCGCCATTTCTCAGGGCATCATGAACCTGATCGCGCCGATCTTGGGCGGCGTTCCCATGTGTCATGGGGCAGGCGGGATGGCCGGACACGTCCGATTCGGGGCGAAGACGGGCGGGGCGCTGGTCATTCTCGGAAGCCTCCTCGTTTTGATCGCCCTCTTTTTCAAGATATTCCCCAACGCGATCCTGGGCGTGATTCTGTTTTTCGCAGGTTCCGAACTGGCGATCGTGGTCAGAGACATCGGCGACAAGAAATCCGATTTCTATGTGATGCTTATCGTTGCCGCCTTTGCCATGTGG
>CAIUXU010000498.1 GCA_903903205.1 uncultured Syntrophobacterales bacterium | reverse complement strand
TGCCGGGCAATATCGCCGACCTGATACTCCCTGATTTCCCCAAGCTCACGGTGGGTATGGATCCCCAGCAAAGGCGCCTGGAATTCACGGGCGTACCAGGCAAACCAGTCCTTCACATCCCGGCATTGGTTCGTGTTGAATACGAGCACATCCGGCTTCGGGACGGAAGCAATCTGGTAGGCGGCTGTGAGGGGCGTCTTTTTCCGCAGAAAAGAGCCGATGTCCGAAGTCAGATAGGAGCAGATATCGGGTGAATACCCGACGGCGTTGGCGTAAGGGATCGACTCGACGGCCATCCGGGAAGCCCCCAGCATGGCGGCGTGATTCTCGGGGAAATAGACCAGAAAGCCCATGCCCCGCAGCAGCTCAACCGGACCCACGCTGGTGCACCAGGCAATCTTTCGGGCGCCGGTCGCGGAAGCATCGGCCAGCTCATGAAAATGGGCGGCCATAAGCTGCTTTAGTTTCGACGTTGAGCGAAAACCGGTCTGCTGAATTTCTTTTTCTCCGGGCATCTCTCTTACCTCAGATCAGCGCCCATTCCCGCGAGAAAGGCTTTCTGGTTCATTTCAACGAATCGCGCCGGAACCAGGTCTTTTATCACGTGCAGCCAAACCTCCTGGCCGCCGCCCACCAGGTTGGACAAGGCCCCAAGCAGGACCACCCCTGCCATGGCCGAATTTCCCGCAGCCTCTGCCATGTCGGCGGCATTGAGCCATTTCACCTCACCGCCTCCCGATTTCAGCAGATTCTCAACCTCTTTTTCCGAAGGGTACCGTGCCTTCCCCAGATTGACCATCGGCGGCGGGATGCGAAAGCGGTTGATGAACGTTATCGAGTTTTTATTCAGATAGGTAAGCCAACGGGCAGCTTCGAGCATTTCAAAACCGATAAGGTAGTCCGCCGTGCCATGCTCCACAAGCGGTGAATAGACCTTTTCCCCCCAGCGCACATGGCTCTCGACGCTGCCGCCGCGCTGTGCCATGCCGTGAACTTCGGCGGTCTTTACATCATAACCCAGCTCCAGGCCGGCGCTTGCAAGGATTCTGCTCGCCAAAATGGTTCCCTGGCCGCCAACCCCGGCCAGCAAATAGTCTATCTTTTTCACGTTCTCTCTCCTATGGACGGGTTATTTTTCTTCCTGCCTGATTGCCTCAGCGGGACAGACCTGCACACAGAGGCCGCAGCCGACGCACATCGTTTCGTTGATGGTCACACAATCATCCCCCTGAACGAGGGGTGAGCAGCCGATATCAAGGCATGTCCCGCAATTCGTGCAAAGTTCCGGATCGATCCGGGGAGGCGTTCTTCTCTCCTTCGACTGAAGAACGCAGGGCCGCTGTGCAATGATCACCGAGGCTTCGTCGCTTTTCAGGTGCTCTTCCAGTATCTTCCGGAAAGCGTCCATCTCATTGGGATCGCATACGTCAACCTTGCCAAAGCCCAGGCTGCGAACCATTCTCTCCAGATCGACCTTCACCGTCGGCTTCTTCTGCAGGGTGTGCCCGGTTCCTGGATGATGCTGATGCCCGGTCATGCCGGTGGTTCCGTTGTCGGCGATGATCGTGGTTGTTTTCCCCTGATTGTAGAGGGTGTTGATCAATGGATGCAGGCCGGAGTGGAAGAGCGTGGAATCGCCAATGACGGCCACACAACGAT
>CAIUXU010000497.1 GCA_903903205.1 uncultured Syntrophobacterales bacterium | reverse complement strand
CTCCGTCGCAAGCCTGCCGCGAGACATCGATGTGGCGGTGATCATCCTGCCCGCAGCGGCCACGGCCAAAGCTATGCGCGAATGCGCCGATCAGGGAATCCTCCATTTTGTCCTCTCTTCCGGCGGATTCGCCGAGGTCGACGAGGCGGGAGCCCGAATTCAGAGTGAGCTCGACAGTATCATCCGGGAGAAGGGTCTCCATGCCCTGGGCCCCAACACGTCGGGACACACCTCGACACCCGTGGGGTTCACCTCCACCTTCTTCCCCCAGGGGAAGATCCGCGGCGGCCGGGTCTCCTACATTGCCCAGACGGGGAATTTCGGCACCCATACCCTGAAGTATATCCTGACCGGCGAGCATTTCGGTGTTGCCCGGGTTGTGGGGCTGGGGAACAAGATCGACATCGATGAGACGGACGCGCTGGAATATCTGGGGGAAGATCCGGAGACAGCCGCTATCCTGGTCTACATCGAGAGCTTCAAACGACCGCACCGTTTTCTGGAGGTGGCCCGGGAGGTCACTCGCCGGAAGCCGGTCGTCCTGCTCAAGAGCGGAGCCACGGAATCGGGCAGGCAGGCGGCGATCGCCCATACAGCCGCGATGGCCTCACCCGACCGCATCGTGGACGGCATGCTCCGCCAGGCAGGCGTGGTCCGGATTTCTGAATACTCGCAGCTCGTCCTGGCGGGCAAGGCCCTCTCCATGATGCCCCTCCCCTTGGGAAAGGGCGTCAGTTTTCTCGCCCCTTCCGGAGCGATGCTGGCCGTGCTCTCGGATTACTGCGAGCGGCTGGGACTGCACATTCCCCCGATGGAGCCGGAAAATGTCAAGAGACTCCAGGACATCAGCCCCTCCTACATCCGCATGCGCAACCCCGTGGACATCTGGCCGGCAGCTCTCTCGGTGGGGGTGGAAGCGGCCTACCGGGATGGGATGGAGATCGTCCTTCAGGATCCTGCGGTGGACGCTGTGGTGCCGGTGATGATGCTGACGCCGGAGACGGGGGTGCCCGATCCGGGCTTCATCGTCGATCTGGCCAAAAAGTATCCGCACAAGCCGATCCTGGTCACCTTCAGCGGCGACAAGGGGGCCATGGACGAATACAAGGCGGCCCTGGAGCCACGGGGGATCCCGACCTTTCAGGAGATCGAGCAGCCCTTCGCGGTGCTTTCGATCATGGAGCGGTGCTACCGGGCGATGAACCGTCCCGGATAGGACAGGCCGGAAGCGGCGCCATCGGTAGAGGAACGCTTAATCAGACAGGAAAAAGGGCAGGAGGTGTTATGGGAAAGACGACATCAGAGAAGATCGGCGACTTGATAGAACGGAAGACACGACTCGTCACCATGGGCGGCGAAAAGATGGTCCAGAAGCAGCATGAGCAGGGTAAATTGACGGCCCGCGAACGGATCGACCGCCTGTTCGATCCGGGATCATTTCAGGAGACCCAGCTATTTGTCAAACACCGCTCGACCCTCTTCGGACTCGGCGAGAAGGAGATCAACGCCGACGGCGTCGTCACCGGCTTTGGCCGTGTCAACGGCCGGGTCGTCTTCGCCGCCTCACAGGATTTCACCAGCGCCGGCGGCAGCCTCGGAGAGATGCATGCCCAGAAGATCTGGAAAGTGATGGACATGGCCGTCGACGCGCGCAAGCCTTTCGTCGCCATCAATGATTCCGGCGGGGCGCGCATTCAGGAGGGCATTACCGCTCTCCAGGGCTATTCGGGGATCTTCTACCGCAACTCCATTGCATCCGGTTACATCCCCCAGATTTCCGCCGTCATGGGGCCCACAGCGGGCGGCGCCGTTTACTCGCCGGCTCTTACGGACTGGGTCTTCATGGTGAAGAATACGAGCTACATGTACCTGACCGGTCCCGACGTGGTCAAGGCGGTCATCGCCGAGGAGGTGAGCCACGAGGATCTCGGAGGGGCCATGGCCCATGCCGCAAAGAGCGGAGTCTGCCATTTCGTAGCGGAAAACGACGAGAACTGCATCGCGAGGGTCAAGAATCTTCTCTCCTATCTTCCGGACAGTTGCCACAGCCCGCTGCCGGTCATTCCCTGCACGGACAGCGCGGAGCGAGAATGCCCGGAACTGGACACGATTATGCCAGACAAGGCGAACCGCAGCTACGACATGAAGAAGGTTATCGCATCTGTGGCCGACAACAACGAGCTCTTCGAACCTCATGAATTCTGGGCAAAGAACATGGTGGTGGCCTTCATCCGGATCATGGGGAGCCCCGTGGGTGTCATCGCCAACAATCCCCGGTTTTTCGCCGGTGTACTCGATGTTAACTCTTCGGACAAAGCCGCGCGGTTCATCCGGTTCTGCGACGCTTTCAACATTCCCATCCTGACCTTTACCGATGTCCCCGGCTTCATCCCGGGCACGCAGCAGGAATGGTCCGGCGTTATCCGGCACGGCGCCAAGCTCCTCCACGCCTACTCCGAGGCCACGGTGACGAAAATCAATGTCGTCACACGCAAGTCTTACGGTGGCGGGTATAACGCCATGTGCTCCAAAGCTGTCGGCGCCGATTACGTGATGGCCTGGCCGTCCGCCGAGATCGCCGTCATGGGGGCCGAGGGGGCCTGCAACATCATCTACCGGCGTGAGATCGCCGGGGCGGCCGAGCCGGCGGCCAAGCGCGCTGAACTGGCCGCCGCCTATGAGGAGCAGTTCAACAACCCCTATTTTGCCGCAACCCTCGGCATCGTCGATGAAGTCATTCTTCCCCGGGAGACGAGGAAAAAGGTCATCGCCCTGCTGGCGGCCTTCAAGGACAAGAGGCAGACACGGCTTGTCAAAAAACACAACAATATTCCGCTGTAGCCAGTAATGCAGAAAGGGGTACATCAGTGAAGGTGGACGAAATCAAATGTGTGGGATGTGGCCGTTGCGTTTCCTACTGCACCATGGGAGCCATCGGGTTCACGAAGGACCCGTACGGCCGTGTCTGCGCTGATGTCAATCAGGATGAATGTGTGGACTGCGGCGTGTGCTATCGTGCGGAGATCTGCACCGGAAAGGCGCTCTACGAGCCTCTCCCGGTCTGGCCCCGGTCGGTGCGCGGTACGTTCAGCAACCCTCTGATCGAACACAAGGAAACAAGGGTCCCCGGCCGCGGGACCGAGGAGATGAAGACGAACGATGTTACGGGCCGGTTCAAGTACGGCGAGGCGGGGATGGCGATCGAAATGGGCCGTCCGAGCACGGGCGCTTTCTTCAGGGACATCGAGAAGGTGGCCATGGCCATCGCTTCATTGGGGGAGATCCATTTCGAGCCGAAGAACCCCATCACGACCTTGATGGTCGACCGGAACAGCGGGAGGATGAACCCGGAACTCATGAATGAAAAAGTGTTGTCGGCCATTATTGAGATGACCGTTCCCCTGGAGCGCGTTCAGGAAATCATCGGGGTCGTAAAAAAGGTGACTAAGGAAATTTCCACCGTATGCAGCTTTGATTTGACCTGCAAGGTTCATCCCGGCGACAAGACGCCGGCCTTCGACCTGGCCAGGGGGGCAGGCGTGGCGCCGACGCTCAACGGCAAGACAAACGTGGGTCTCGGAAAACCGTTCTTCGTTGAGGAGGCGATGCGATGAGCCATACACTGCACCGGAGGGGAACCCTGGAGAGCTTGAAGAACGATTATGTTCTATTTGCCATGTCGGCCAAGGGTATCAACGAGGTGGACTCGAGCGCCAAGCTGCAGCGCTTCCTTCAGATTGTGAACCGATTCGAGCCCGTCAACCTGGGCGACATGAGGACGGGAAACCGCTACATTACACCCTCGGGGGAGATCATCGAAAAGACCCGTGACACCTCCATCGTCCACGGGGTGTTCGACAACAGGGAATCCCTGATCAAGGCGCTCAAGGCGCTCAAGGACGAAGATCTGGGTATTTCTGTTATCGTTTCGGGGCTTTTGGGGGATGTGCGGGAGTGCTGCCAGGAGGCGGGGGTCAAGAGGCATACCTGTGAAACGTCCCTCGGAATCTGGGGAAAGACGGAGCGGCTGCCTGAAGAGGAGATCCTTCGCTTCACGACCATGTGCGGGCACGGGCAGGTTCCGTTCAACCTGATCAAGAAGATGATCACCGACGTCAAGGAGCGCAAGCTGACTGTCCGGGAGGCCGCCGAGGAGATGGCGAAGCCCTGCCAGTGCGGGGTGTTCAACCCCAAGCGGGCGGAGGCGATGCTGGAGGAGGTCCTCTGCCTTTGGGGGATACGGGTTGCCTGAGGATGGAATGTGAGGGAATCAAATGAAGCGTGTGTGGGTAGATCGGGACAAATGTCTCGGCTGTAAGACCTGTGAATTGCAGTGCGCCGTAGAGCGGAACTCCACGAGCAAGCGGCTGGCTCTGGCGGTCCATGAGGACCCAAGACCGGCGGCGCGGGTCGGCGTGTTCGGCCCGACGGGGTCGAGTTTTCCGCTTCAGTGCCGTCATTGCCAGGATGCAGTCTGTCTCATGGCCTGCCCATCGGGGGCCATGCAGCGCGACCCGGAAAAGGGGACGACGTTTGTGGCCCAGGACAAATGCCGGGGCTGCTGGATGTGCGTCATGTCCTGTCCCTTCGGCGCGGTGATTCCATCGGCGCAGTTCAAGACGGCGATGAAGTGCGACGCCTGCATGAACATGGAGGAGGCCGCCTGCGTCGCCTCCTGCCCGACGGGCGCTCTGGTCTACGGTGAGGAGGACGCATATGTGAAGGTGCTGGCGGCAAAGCGGGGAAGAATTGCTGCGTATGTCTCGTCCATTCCGGGTTCACCGCAGGCTCAGGCGATGGGGTTGGATTTTTCGAAGGAGGGGAAGTAACACGATGAAGGAAATCCGCAAAAAGTCGATAGACGAGGCGACGAATGAACTGTTGATCAGGGCTTACAAAACAAAAACGGACGTGATCTGGGATCGGGCTGAAGCAGCCCAGCCGCAATGCGGTTTCGGGCGTCTGAGCATCTGCTGTTCGGACTGCTCTGAAGGCCCCTGCCGGGTGAATCCGTTCGCTGTTGTTCCGCAGCTCACGGTGTGCGGTCGCACCCAGGAAGGGCTGGTTTCCCATCGCCTGCTCAAGCGCGTAACGGATGGCGCCGTGGCGCTGGCCGGCCTGGCCCGTGACTTTGGCGCCGACGTTGAGAGCGGTGTCGCTCAAGCCGTTTACATGACCGACGATGGCATGCTCGCTCCTGCCGATAATGTCGCGCGAATGGCGGAAGTGGGTGAGGCCGCTGCAAAGATTCTTCTCTTGATCAGGGCGGCCAAGGAGCGGGTTTACGGCAAAACGGAACCCGGGGCCGTCGCCGTCAATATGGGCGCCTTGAGGGCTGACGCCGCGAATGTCGTCCTCATGGGCCATGTGGCTCCGCAGATTGTGGAGGCCTTCCGGAAGGCAGCAGCCAAATCCGGTGTCCCCTTTAATCTGGCCGCGGTATGTGGCGCAGAGGCAGGCGCCGGGCTGTCGGTGTTGACGAATTACGATTCCCAGGAGATGCCCCTCCTGACGGGGGCCGTGGATTTGCTCGTCGTGGGCTCACAGTGCGTCATGCCGGCAACGGTGGCGCTGGCCAAGGCCGGCAATACCGCTGTTATGGTCTCCGCCTCGCTGGACACGGATCGAAAAATCGGTGAGGCCATTCAGGTTGCCACCCAGGCCTTTGAGAGGCGCAGCGGGAAAAGTGTGCAAATTCCATCGGCGGTGGAACGGCTTCACACGGGGTACACTGCGGAAAATTCCAAGCAAGTGCTTAAAGCGCTGAAGGAAGAATCGGCCCGGAGTTTTGTCAAGGGTGTCGTTTATCTCGGAGGCTGCGGCACTGTTGCCAATACCCAGGATGCGCAGATTGTTCAGACGGCGGAAAGGCTCCTCTCCGAAGGGTATCTCGTCGTAACCGCCGGTTGTGCCGGCGCCGCATTGGCAAAGGCCGGCATGTGCCGTCCGGAATATGCAGTCCGTGAGGGGTTCAAAAACATCACGGAGATCGGCGTTCCCGCCGTCCTGCATATCGGGTCCTGCCATGATGTCGGTGAGTTTCTGGCGATCGCCCAGAATGCAAAGGAACAAAGTATTCCCGTATTCGCCATCCTCCAGGAGATCGGTCGCAACAAGATCTGGTCGACGGCGATCGCCTTTGCGGCAAAAGGGATCAGGACGTATGTCGATGCAGGCGAGATGGGGAGCTTGCCGGAGATGAAATTGCCGGGGGAATTGCTGCCATTGAGCGAGTTCTTGAAATTCATAACAAAATCGACGGAAGTCGCTACCGCAAGGTAACGCGAGGGGCGGTATATGTATATTGTCATTGGCCAGGGTATAGCGGGTTCAACCGCCGCCACGATGCTGCGAAAGCAGGATCCTCATACCCCGGTGGCCGTCATCACGAACGAACTTCATTATGTGTACAGCCGCATCGACCTGCCCGATATCATTGCGGGGAAGTACGAGCCCGCGGCCTCCGTGCTCCGGACCGCAGAAGACTTTGCGAAGGCCGGAATCGAGTGTCTCATGGGAGAAACGGCGGTAGCGCTGCTTCGGGATGAAAAAGCCGTGCTGCTCTCCTCCGGGAGACGTTTCCAGTATGATAAATTGCTGCTTGCCACGGGATCGCTGCCGGTCGTGCCGCCCGTCCCGGGGGCCGGCGCCCCGGGTGTGTACAGCCTGTGGACCCTGCAACAGGCAGGGGAAATTTTCGATGCCACCGGAAAGGCACGGAGCGCCGTTGTGGTGGGAGCCGGACTTATCGGCCTAAAGACGGCGCTGGCATTAAAAAAACGTGGTTTGAACGTGACGGTTATTGAGAAGCTACCCCGGCTGCTGCCCCGCCAGCTCGACGATGAAGCCTCGGACATGCTGGCCGAATCTGTGCGGGAGGAGGGCGTCGAGATCCTGGTCGGCATGGGCGTCGACGCGATTTCGGTGGATTCCGGGGCGGTTAGTGGTGTGAATGCGGGCGGGCGGGTTTTCCCCGCCGACCTGGTTGTCATGGCCATCGGCGTCAAGCCGAACATCGGACTGGCCGTCGCCGCCGGGATCGAGACAGGGCGGGGGATCACCGTGGACGAATTCCAGAGGACCTCCGATCCGGATGTCTATGCGGCGGGCGATGCGGCGGAAACGTTGGATCCCCTCACAGGCGACAGGACAATCCCCGCCAGTTGGCCCGTGGCCGTGGCACAGGGACGAATAGCCGCCTCCAGCATGGCCGGAGGCAGGGCAACCTACGATGGTATGGTGGCCATGAATGCCGTGGAAATCGGCGGCATGCCCCTGGTGTCGATCGGTGATATCGAAGGTCGGACAGGGGATGAGGTCTTGGTGGAGCGGAGAAACGGCGCCTACCGGAAAGTTGTGATCCGCGACGGGAAGATCCGGGGCGTCCTCTTTTTGGGCGAGATCCGGCAGGCGGGTGTCATCGGAAGCCTGATCTCCCGGCGTGTGGAAATCGCGGAGGTTGAAAGACTGACATCTCCCCATTTCAGCTATGCGGATCTGATCGCTGTATAGAAGATCGAGAGTATCAGTTTTCAGCGTGCGTTAATGTGAAAGGAGGAACAAACAGTATGTCATATCCAAGTGGACGTCATTTCTTGCAGATTCCGGGACCGACGAACGTGCCCGAGCAGGTGCTCCGGGCGATGGCGAAACCGACCATCGATCACCGGGGGCCGGAATTCAAGGCGTTGGCCCTGGAGGTTCTCAGCGGGCTCAAACCTGTTTTCAAGACGGCAGGACCGGTCGTTATCTTTGCCTCTTCAGGAACGGGCGCCTGGGAGGCGGGGCTGGTCAACACGCTCTCACCCGGCGACAAGGTGCTGATGTTTGAGACGGGGCACTTCGCGACACTCTGGAAAAACATGGCCGTGCGGCTGGGGTTGGAGGTCGATTTCGTGCCCGGCGACTGGCGGCACGGCGCCGATCCCGCCATCGTTGAGGCCAAACTGGCCGAAGACAAGGATCATCGGATCAAGTCGGTCATGGTCGTCCACAACGAGACCTCGACTGGCGTTACGAGCCGCATCGCCGAGATCCGCAAGGCAATGAACCGCACAGGCCATCCGGCGCTCTTTATGGTCGATACGATCTCCTCTCTCGGCTCGATTGATTACCGCCATGACGAATGGGGGGTCGACGTCACGGTCTGCTGTTCCCAAAAAGGGCTGATGCTGCCGCCTGGGCTTGGCTTCAACGCGATCAGCAACAAGGCGCTGGCTGCAGCGAAAACAGCAAAAATTCCCAAATCTTACTGGGGATGGGAGGAGATGCTGACCGCCAACAAAGGGGGATTTTTCCCGTCATCTCCGGCGACGAACCTGCTCTATGGCCTCAGGGAGGCGCTCCGCCTGCTACAGGAAGAGGGCCTCGATAACGTTTTCGCTCGCCATCTCCGGCACGGGGAGGCGACGCGTCGAGCGGTCCGGACTTGGGGGCTGGAGATTCTCTGTCTCAATCCGGAAGAGTACAGTCCGGTTCTGACGACGGTCATGATGCCCGGAGACAAGGGGGCGGATGCCTACCGGGACAAAGTGCTTGAGAAATTCAACATGTCGCTCGGGAGCGGTCTCGGTCTTCTGAAGGACAGGATTTTCAGGATCGGCCATTTGGGGGATTTCAACGACCTGACGCTTATCGGGACTCTTGGCGGTGTGGAGATGGGGTTCGCCGTTGCCGGCGTTCCTTACCAAAAGGGCGGGGTGATGGCGGCGATGGATTATCTTGCTGCCTATTAAATCGGAACCATGGTGTTCCATAACATGTACGTAATGAGGAGGAAATGATGAAACGACAGATCCGAAAATTAGGGTATGGAGTGCTGCTGCTCGTCGTTGCAGCACTGTCCAGTGTTGCAACCGCGACCCCCGCCGCCGCTTGGGAACCGACCAGGCCGGTGGAGGTTATTGTGCCCGCCGGGGCTGGCGGCGCTTCCGACCAGATGGCGCGCACGATCCAGGGCATTGTGATGAAGTACAAGCTGATGAAGACGCCGATGATGATCCTGAACATGGGCGGCGCAAACGGCGCCGAGGGGATCATCGACACGAAGGAGTCCAAGGGCAATCCTCACAAGCTGATGGTGGCGTTCTCCGCGATTTATACGATTCCGATCTCCACGAACCTGCCGTTCAACTGGCGGGATCTCAACCCGGTGGCGATGATTGCGATGGATGAGTTCATCCTGTGGGTCAATGCCGAGACGAAGTACAAGACGCCGAAGGAGTACCTCGCTGCCGTGAAGGCGGCTCCCGGAACTTTCAAGATGGGCGGCACCGGCTCGAAACGGGAAGACCAGATCATCACGGTTGCCGTCGACAAGATCGCCGGAACGAAATTCACCTACATTCCCTACAAGAGCGGCGGTGAGGCCTCCGTGCAACTGGTGGGGAAGCATATCGATTCCAATGTGAACAACCCCAGTGAAAGTATCGCTCAGTGGCGGGCTGATCAGGTCCGCGCTCTCTGCGTCTTCTCCGACAAGCGCATGGGTTTTGACAAGAAGGTCACCAAAGACCAGTCCTGGGCCGACATCCCGACCTGCAAGGAGGACGGCATTGATGTGCAGTACCATATGCTGCGCGCTTTCTTCCTTCCGCCCGGCACCAGCGCGGATCATGTTGCATTTTACAACGATATGTTGAAAAAGGTGGTTGCCACCCAGGAGTGGAAAGACTATCTGGAGAAAAACGCCCTCAAGGACAACTATGTCACCGGGGCGGAGTTCGTCAAGTTCCTGGAAAAGGATGAGGCGTTCCACAAAAAATTGATGCAGGAAGCAGGGTTCGCCGAGAAGAAATAGTGCCTGCCCCGGTCCGGCGAGAGCGGGCTTGAGCCCGGTTCGCCGGACAGGGGAGGTGTTTCTTTGTTTGGCAAGGGGAGGCATTGCATGGAGCAGAAACAGACAGGGGGTCGCACTCATAGCGGCCTGTCGCATAACACAGTGGAAATGGTTACGGCGGTCGTCACCTTCCTCATCGGAGTGGTGATGATGTTCGACAGTTACCGAATCGGTTCGGGCTGGGCCGTGGAAGGGCCACAGGCGGGATACTTCCCGTTCCGCATCGGGGCTATCACCGGTATTGTGAGCATCGTAATTTTTCTAAGAGCATTTTCCGGGAAAAAGCACAACCTGGAGAAGGTATTCGTTACCTGGGAGAAGTTCAAGCTGGTGCTGATGGTGTTGGTGCCTACTTTGATTTATGTGCTGGTCACCCAGGTGATCGGCATCTATGTCGCCTCTACCCTGTTCATAGGCGCGTTCATGAAGACGATGGAAAAGACCAGCTGGCTGAAAACTGTGTTGGTCAGCGTCGGGGTCAGTGCGGTCCTGTTCTGGATGTTCGAAATCCAGTTCCTGGTCCCACTGCCCAAAGGACCGCTGGAATCCCTGTTCGGATATTGAGATGGTTTTAACTGAAGTGTTACCGTTTTAGGAGGATTGTCAATTGGAAGACCTTTTTAATCTATTTCATGGCTTTGCGGTCATCTTTTCATGGTACAATCTGTGGATGATGGCGGTTGGCCTCTTTTTGGGGGTTGTTGTCGGTGTGCTGCCCGGCCTGGGGGGACCAAACGGGGTGGCCATTTTGCTGCCGCTCACCTTCACCATGCAGCCCACCTCGGCGATCGTCATGCTCTCCTGTATCTATTGGGGTTCGCTGTTCGCTGGCGCCATTACCTCGGTTCTGTTCAATATCCCCGGTGAGTCCCATTCGGTGGCGACAACCTTTGACGGTTACCCGCTCGCCCAGCAAGGACGGGCGGGTGAAGCCCTCACAGCGTGTTTCACCGGATCGTTCGTCGGCGCACTGTTTTCCGTGCTGCTGATCACCTTCCTTGCACCGCTGGTGGCAAAATTCGCGCTGAAATTCGGCCCTCCTGAATTCTTTGCCGTCTACCTGCTCACCTTCTGCAGCTTCATCGGTACGGGCAAGGATACATGGAAGACCATCATCGCCCTGATGCTCGGCTTCGGTCTTGCAGCGATCGGCATGGATACGATCAGCGGTCAGTTGCGCCTGACCTTCGGCTTTACGCAAATGCTGCGGGGTGTCGACTTCCTGATCGTGGTTATCGGACTATTCGGTGTCGGAGAGATCCTGGTCAGCATGGAAGAGGGGCTCAAGTTCGAGGGCAAAAGCGCCAAGATCAACGCCAAGGTGGTCTGGGAAACCTGGAAAAAGCTGCCCCGGTACTGGGCAACGCTGCTTCGCAGTTGTCTCATCGGTTCCTGGATGGGAATCACCCCCGGTGGCGCCACATCTGCGTCGTTCATGGGGTATGGCATCGCCAAGCGCTTCTCGAAAAACGGTGACAAGTTCGGCACCGGAGAATTGGAAGGGGTGCTCGCTCCAGAGACGGCCGCCCATGGATCCGGTTGCGCGGCGCTGCTGCCGATGATGGCACTGGGGATTCCCGGTTCAGCAACCGCAGCGGTACTGCTCGGAGGGCTGATGATCTGGGGGCTTCAGCCGGGGCCGTTGCTCTTCATCGAGCAGAAGGAGTTTGTCTGGGGCCTGATCGCCAGCATGTACCTCTCCAACGTCGTCGGGCTGATCATGGTTCTCTCCACCGTTCCGCTTTTTGCGGCGATCCTGCGCATCCCGTTTTCCATCATCGCCCCGGTCATCATCGTCGTCTGTGCGATCGGCGCCTTCTCCGTGAACATGGCCATGTTCAACATCTGGGTCATGCTGGTATTCGGTGTGCTCGGTTATGTGTTGAAAAAACTGGATTATCCCCTTGCGCCGATGGTACTGGCCGTCGTGCTCGGCGATCGGGCTGAGATTGCGTTCCGTCAGGCCATGATGGGTTCTCAAGGTTCAATGGGTGTTTTCTTTTCGAACTGGCTGGTCGGCCCCATCATCTCCCTGGCGCTCCTGATGCTGTTTTGGCCGGCGATATCGACTGCGTGGGACAAACTCCGCCAGACCTTGGCCAGGTAGTTCGGGCGGCAGTCTCCATGGTAACGTGACCGTCAAAGCCGTATCCGCTGTCCGGATACGGCTTTTTTATCAAACCTTTCGACAACCTGGAATGTGGAGGACAAAATGATTATCGAAGCATGGCATGCTGATTCATTGGCTGGCCCGATGAGCGAAATGAAAAAAGCCTTTGAGGCAATAAACGCCGATATTATGGTGAATCTTACCTCAGGCCGCTCCAAAGAATTGGCTGAGCGTATCCTCAACGGAGAGGTCTGCGACCTGTTCGCACCATCCGATCCAGCGGTGGTTAAATACATGTTCGGCAAGAAAGTCGGTAGTCTGGACGCCGCATCCTGGTATGTCGTCTTTTCAGCCAATGAGCTGGTGGTGATCACCAGGAAGGGCAATCCTCTCGGTCTGAAACAAATGACCGATATGGCCAGGGACGGGGTCAGGTTGGCGCGGGTCACCGGCGAAAAAGACATGGCCACCAACCGGACGGTTGAATTTATCACAAGAGCTGCTGCCGCCGAAGGCAAGCCGGATTTGGCGCCAAAGATCATTGAAGGGGCTGTAAAAGAAAATACGATCCCCGACGTATTGAAGGCCGTTTGCAGCGGTAAGGCCAATGCCGGCATTGTTTACCTGTCCGCTGCGGTGACGGTTGCCGATGATGCGGATATTGTTTCTTTTCCGGCAAGGGTAAACCTGAGTGAAGATATCCGCAACGTGGTGACCATTCCGGGTACCGCCAGAAATGTGACAGCAGCGGAGGGCTTCATCCGGTATATCCTGTCTGGTGAGGGACGGCAGATTTTGAAAAAGACCGGGCAGCCCCCGATCGTTCCGCCGACCACGGTCAGATATGAACCCGGATCGGCAGAATCACCGTCGTAATACCCACCCACTGAAGCCGCCGCTGGATGGCAAAGGCCGTCTCGTTGTGGAGAATTTTCTGGAAGAGATACTCATGGCGAAAGACCAGCTTTCCCGTAAAGACAGTCGCTTTGGGAAACTCCTGGACAATGGATTGGCAGAGGTGGGTTGCTGTTTCTACGACGTCGGTTCCTACGTTCATGCGCCCATCGGCGGCATACCCGTAGGAGCGGGCCAGTTTTACATACTTCGCGAGCTGATCCGAGACTGATGTCTTCAGCGCCTCTATCTCAGCCGCCCCCTTAAAGGCGCCGGAATCGATCTCCGCCACGGAAACAAAAATAAAATTTCGATAGAGCTTGGGAAATTCCCGAAAAACGGAAAGCCAGGAGTGAAGACCGGATCCGTTGTAGCCGCTGACCAGAAGAATGGCGGTCCGTTCATTCGTATTCGGAGGTTCCTCATTGGGGATGTGCCCGGATGGAACGGTCGCAAGGATCTCTTCAAGCTCGCGCACCCCTGTCCGCACCTTTCGGTAATGTCTTCGGATCAAATAGCACAATCCAATGAGGGCTGATGTGATCACGAGGGTGACCCATCCCCCTTCACCAAACTTCTCGTAAACCGTCAGGATCAGGATGGTCAGGCAGAGAATCAAGCCAATAAGATGAACAACGATGTGTCTTGCCCAGTCCTTGTCCTTCTCCCGGTTCTGGAAGAAAAACTTCGCCATGCCGAACTGAGAGAGCGAGAAGGTGAGAAAAACGTTGATCGAATACATGACGACAAGGGCCGATACGGAGCCGTTGGTATAGAAAAGCACCGCCAGGGATGCCGCTCCCATGAGTAGAACACCATTCTGCATGGTCAAGCGCTCCGAGAGGGCCGAAAAACGCCGGGGAAGCCAGGAATCGGTGGCCATATTTGCCATGACGCTGGGACCGCCGGAAAACCCGGATTGGGCGCCGACCACCAGGAGAGCCCCCTCCGACAGGATGGTGATCAGAGCCAGGGCGCCGCCGAGAGGCCAGCCGCTGAAAACCTGATCGGCCAGGATCGCGTTCAGGGTTCTTCCCGAGGCAGATTGGATGTCAAAGAGGGCATAACAGAAGAGAAGACCTGATGCGGTAACGGCGAGAGAGACGGCCAGGTAGACCATGGTGCGCTTGCCTGTCTGCACCTTCGGTTCCCGCATCACATTCATGGCGTTGGAAACGGCCTCGATCCCCGTATAGGTGCCGCCTCCCATGGAGAAGGCCCGCAAAAAAATCGCCATGATCCCTACAAAACCGATTGTGGAGAGATCCTGATTCAGGCTTCCGCGGTATTTTTCCACGACCGGTCCGATTTCGCCCAGGTGCGTCCCCAGGCCATAGCCAATGAGAAGAATGTGGGTGACGACAAATATGATGAAGATCGGCGCAAGAAAAGTCACGGACTCCTTCACCCCCCGCAGATTGAGGAAGACGAGAAGTGTAATCAGCCCAACGACAAAGGGCAGCTTGTAATGCAAAAAGGCGGCGGGAAGATAGCTGAAGATGGCGTCCCCGCAGGAAGCCAGGGAAACGGTGATGGTCAGGACATAGTCCACAAGCAAAGCCGACCCGGCAATGACGCCGGCGCTGCTACTGATCGTGTGGGTAGAGACCATATATCCGCCACCGCCGTGGGGGAAGCGCTCAATGATGCGGGAATAGGCGTAGGCAATAATGAAAACGGTGAGCGCGGTTGCGATGGCAATAAAGATGGCCAGATAGGCGTGAGATCCCAGGGCCTTGAAGGCTTCTTCCGGTCCGTAGGAGGATGACGACAGACCGTCGGCCCCCAGACCGATCCACGCCAGAACAGGGATCAGCGACATCTTGTGAAAGAGAGAGGGCTCATTGATATCCTGCGGCGCACCGATAAAGCGCCGCCGCAAACGCTCAAATAATGTCTGCTCTGAATCGTTATCGGGGATATTCATGCTATGGGATTGTCTATATGGACCCCATCGGCGATGGTGCCGCAAAGGAAGCCGTGCGTAGCATTCAGTTGTGTTCCCTGCTCGTCGTAGATGCCGATCGCAAAGTTCCGGGAGTCAATCTTCAGGTGGAGGGTTCGGTTATCCGCCATCCTGACCTGAATCGGTTTGCACATACTCGGCAACCCTTCTTCATTGCTGCCCTGAACGGACAGTTCATATTCCCCCGGTTCCAGATCAACCATCGTTGTCTTCAACGGGGTGATGGTAGCGCTTGCATGATCATTGAGTAAAACCGTATAATCGTCGCTGCGGCTGATGTTTGAAAAAATGATTTTTGACGCCATAATCTTCTGTGATTACTTCTCCTTCACTATATTTCACTGATCGTGTATGGCGTACTCTATATTACCTTAAATGGGAAATGCAAGGAACATTTCCAGAGTTCCTGATTTGCTAAGGGAAGGCCGATGCAGCGGTTCTTGCGAAGCTGAAACAGTCACAAACGATTCTCTTCTCTATTTTATGCGAGGCTAGCAGAATCAGGTGTCTTGTCAAGCGTTATTCATTGGCGGTAACCATTTGATAAAAAATCACTTCCGCTCATCGGGGAGGATACGGGGATACCGGCGTATGCTATGGCCGCGCTTTGGACAGGGTGTCAATCACTTCAACAAGTTGTGAAGAATCCTGGTTGCCGCCGCCGCGGCCGATCAGCGCATTGAACATCTGCGTGACCAGAGCGGTTCCGGGCAGCGCCATGCCGAGGTTATGGGCCTCGTCCAGCACAATCTGGATATCCTTGTAGTGGAGGCGTGCCTCGATCCCGGGATCGTAATTTCTCTCCACCATCCGTTTCCCCAGCACCTCCAGGATTCTGCTCTGGGCTGCACCGCCGGACAGGGCCTCATACACCTTCGCTGCATCCAGCCCGTTTTTGCGGGCGAAGGCGAAGGCCTCGGCCAACCCCTGAAGCGCAACGAGCATGACCACCTGGTTGCATGCTTTGGCCACCTGCCCCGCGCCGTTCGGACCGATATGGACGATGTTTTTGCCCATACAGGAAAAAAGAGGGACGACCCGTTCAAATATTTCCGGTTTGCCTCCGACCATGATGGAAAGGGTTCCGCTGACGGCCCCGATGCCTCCGCCCGAAACGGGGGCGTCGAGCGCCTCGATGCCGGCTTCGGTGAGTCGCGCTGCTATTTCACGGGTCGCGGAGGGTGAAATGGTGCCCATATCGACGACAATGGCGCCGGGCCGGGCTCCGGCGATGACGCCCCGCTCGCCCAGGACGACCTCCTGGACATCCCGGGTTGTGGTCACCATGGTAAAGATGACATCGCATTCGCGGGCCGCATCTTCCGGCGATTCGCAGGCGATGGCGCCGGCTTCCACCAGCGGGATCATCGTCTCTTTACGCCGTCCGTAAACCCGGAGGCTGTAACCACCTTTGATCAGGTTCAGGGCCATTGGTTTTCCCATGACGCCCAGACCGATAAAAGCCACTTTGGTTAGCATCTTTTCATCCATTATCTGCCCTCATTCAATCGTTCAATTGCGTTTACAAGGGCGGATGAATCGAGTTCACCTTCCCCGCTCCCGATGAGGGCGTTCAGGTGCTGCGCCACCAGGGCGGAACCGGGCAGCGCAATGCCCATCTGGTGTGCCGTCTCCATGACGATCCGTAGATCCTTTTGATGGAGACGCACCTTGAACCCCGGGCGGAAATCATGATCCAGCATCCGCTGTCCATGGACCTCGAGAATTCGGCTGTTTGCAAAACCGCCCAGCAGCGCCTCCCGCACTCTTCCGGGATCCACACCGCTTCTCCGGGCGAAGGTAAACGCTTCGGCCACCCCTTCGATGGTCAAGGATGCTACGATCTGGTTGCAGGCCTTGGCCGCCTGTCCCGCGCCGTTCGCGCCAAGATGAACGATCTTCTTTCCCATCCGCTCGAAAAGTGGTTTGGCCCGGTCAAATATTTCG
>CAIUXU010000496.1 GCA_903903205.1 uncultured Syntrophobacterales bacterium | reverse complement strand
TTTCTACCCGTGGCAATCCAGCCCTGTCAAACCTGCTCTCTATCCTTCACGGTATGGGGTTGAAAATGACCATCCAGCCGGGGAAATATGAAATATAGGGGAATGTCCGTGCGCTTCTCTCTTTGTCATCCCCGAGTGTTTTTATCGGGGATATGGTCTTACATCATCAAATCACAATATAAACAAGGCTATAGCTGTATATTTCAAAACCATATCCCCGATAGGGGCACTCGGGGATGACATTCTTTAGCACAACCATTCGGGCATGATATTCTATATAATTTCCCCACTTGAAATGAGAAAGAACCTCTATTTTCCGCCTGCTTATGGTCAGAACAAATTCACCGTGGCCTCATTTCGCCTTGACTCGCGCACCATTTTACAGTATCGGAATCCCTGAATTTTCAGCAGAAGGAGACATTTTCATGGAACACCATTTCCGCCGGACACTCCGAATACTTTCCCTGGTACTTTTCAGCGCCGCATGGCTGACGCCGATCCTCTCCGGCTCCCTGCTTGCAGCCGATACGATCAAGCTGGGGGTGGCAGGCGCCCACAGCGGGGATCTTGCCTCGTACGGTCTGCCCACGGCAAAGGCCGCAGAACTTGTTGTCAAGGAGATCAACGCCAAGGGAGGGGTGCTGGGTCGACAGGTTGAACTCCTCCTGGAGGACGATGTCTGCAAACCTGAAATGGCCACGAATACGGCGACAAAACTGGTCTCCCTGAACGTGAACGCCGTCATCGGCCATATCTGCAGCGGCGCAACGAAGGCAGCCCTCGGAATCTATAAAGATGCGAAACTCATAACGATCTCTCCTGCGGCCACCAACCCCGAACTGACCCAAAGCGGCCAGTACCCCAATTTCTACCGGACCATCGCTTCGGATGACGCCCAGGCCCGCCTTGAGGTGGAATTCGCAATCGGCAAGCTGAAGGTGAAGAAAATCGCCATTCTCCATGACAAGGGGGACTACGGCAAGGGGCTGGCCGGGTTTGCGAAGCAATTCATCGAGGAGTCGAAAAAGGCGACCGTCGTCCTTTTCGAAGGGATCACACCGGGCGCCGTGGACTACTCCGCAGTCGTCCAGAAGATCAAAAAGGAGGGTGCGGAAGCGGTGATCTATGGCGGCTATCATCCGGAGGCCTCCTCGATTGTCTCCCAGATGCGCAAGAAGAACATGAAAACCATCTTTATTTCCGATGACGGGGTGAAAGACGACACCTTTATCAAGGTATCCGGGAAGTATGCGGAGGGCGTGTATGCAACCGGTCCCAGAGATACCACCCGGAACCCGCTGGCTATTTCCGCCACAGAGGCGCACAGGAAAACCTACGGCGCCGATCCGGGAGCCTTTTTCCTGAACGGTGTCGCCGCGACCCAGGCGCTCCTGAACGCCATGCAGAAGGCCGGTTCGACGGAATATGCGGCTGTCGGAAAGGCCCTTCAGACCCAGTCTGTCGAAACGCCCCTCGGCAAGATCAAGTTTGACAAGCGGGGCGACGCAATCGGCGTCGGCTTCTCGGTCTATCAGGTGAAAAACGGCGCCTACGTTGAAGTCAAATAGCGGTTAACATGGATTATTTTCTGGAGCTGGCGATCGGAGGCCTCACCCGGGGCAGCATCTACGCGCTGATTGCCCTCGGCTACACGATGGTTTACGGAATCATCGAACTGATCAATTTTGCCCACGGCGAAATCTACATGATCGGGGCTTTTACCGCCCTCATCGTCGCCTCTGTGCTGACCATGAACGGGATGACGGGGGTATCGGTCCTGATCCTGGCCACTGTGGTCGCGGTTCTCTACGCCGCTGCCTACGGCTTCACCATCGAGCAGATCGCCTACAAACCGCTTCGCCAGGCGCCGCGCCTTTCGCCGCTCATCAGCGCCATCGGGATGTCGATCTTTCTGCAGAACTATGTTCTGCTCGCCCAGACCTCCGAATTTCTTCCGTTCCCGAATTTGCTGCCGGATCTCCCTTTTATGGAACCCTATTCCCACATCATCGGGTCAACCGAGCTGATCATTGTCCTGACCACCGCGCTGGTCACGGCGGCCCTGACCCTCTTCATCAAGTTCACGAAGACCGGCCGGGCGATGCGGGCCACCGCCCAGGACCGGCAGATGGCGATGCTGGTCGGGGTGAACGTCAACCGTGTGATCTCGAACACCTTCATCGTCGGCTCCGGTCTGGCGGCCATCGGCGGGGTGCTGATCGCATCCCATGTCGGCCGGATCAATTTCTCGATCGGCTTCATCGCCGGGATCAAGGCCTTCACCGCCGCTGTCCTCGGGGGGATCGGCAGCATCCCCGGGGCGGTCCTGGGCGGTCTCATTCTCGGCTGGACGGAGAGCTTTGCCACAGGCTATGTCTCCAGCGACTACGAGGATGTGTTTGCCTTCTGCTTGCTTGTCCTGATCCTGATCTTCCGTCCGGCGGGCCTTCTGGGCCGCTCGACCGTCCCGAAAGTATAATGGGGGTTTTTTAAGCAATCCATGAAGGCCTCGGCGGAATTCAAAAAATCATTCTTCATCTCGCTGTGGTTCATGCTGCTGACCTTTCCGGTTTTGGTGATTCGGGTCAATACGATCGAGAAGGTCATCGAGTGGCGTTGGCGAAACATGGCGCTTGTCGGGATCGGCAGTTTCATCCTCTCCTTCTTCTGGCGGAGGCTTCTGATTCGGAAAGAGAGGGGCCGGCAGCCGGCGGAAGCGGGAAACGCCGAGACCCTGACGCCTGGCCAGCGCTTTCTCTCCGAGCCGAAGCTTTACCGGCCGGCTCTGGCCGCGCTGGGGCTCTTCACCATCGCCTTTCCGTTCCTCTTCTCCGGGTATCAGACCAACATCATGACGACCGCCCTGATTTACGTGATGCTGGGGCTGGGGCTGAACATCGTCGTCGGTCTGGCGGGATTGCTTGATCTGGGCTACGTCGCTTTTTACGCCGTCGGCGCATACAGTTACGCGCTTCTGAACCACCATTTCGGCCTCGGCTTCTGGACAATTCTCCCCGTTGGCGGCCTTCTCGGCGCCCTCTTCGGCATCCTGCTGGGTTTCCCGGTTCTCCGGCTCAAAGGGGACTACCTTGCCATCGTGACGCTCGGCTTCGGCGAGATCATCCGCCTGATTCTCGAAAACTGGAATGCGTTCTCCTTCGGGCCGAGCGGGATCGCCAACATCGCGCGGCCAGGGCTCTTCGGCCTGTCGCTGACGCTAAACGAGGCGACCTTCTACATCTATTATCTGATGATCGCGCTTTGCCTTCTGACGATCTTCGTGGTGAACAGGCTGCAGGATTCGCGCATCGGCAGGGCGTGGATTGCGCTCCGGGAAGACGAGGTCGCCTGCCAGGCGATGGGGATCGACAAAACCCGGGCGAAACTTACCGCCTTTGCCCTTGGGGCGACCTGGGCGGGGATGGTCGGCGTGCTCTTCGCTGCCAAAACCACCTTCATCAACCCGGCAAGCTTCACCTTCATGGAGTCGGCGATGATCCTTTCGATCGTCGTTCTCGGGGGGATGGGATCGATCCTGGGGGTGATTCTGGGCGCGTTCATCCTGATCCTGACGCCCGAATACCTCCGGGCCTTCAGCGCCTACCGGATGCTCCTGTTCGGCACGGCGATGGTTTTGATGATGGTTTTCCGCCCGCAGGGAATTGTGACCGGCGTGAGGCGGGTCTATCGACGGAAAACGACGGAGAAGGAGAGCCGGCAGGCGCAAACGTAAACATGGAGAGCATCCTCACCGTAAACAATCTGACGATGGATTTTGGGGGGCTTCGCGCGCTCGACGCCGTCGATCTCCAGGTGGGGCAGGAGGAGATCGTTGCGCTGATCGGTCCCAACGGCGCGGGGAAGACCACCTTCTTCAACTGCCTGACGGGAATCGACGAGCCGACGGACGGAGAGATCTTCATCTCGCCGAACGGGGGAGGGCGACAGCGGATCAACGGCG
>CAIUXU010000495.1 GCA_903903205.1 uncultured Syntrophobacterales bacterium | reverse complement strand
TCGTCTTGGAGACCAAGCTGGGCGTTGACCGCCATGTTTCTGCCGATCCGTACCTGAAGGAGCCGAAACCCACCCGTAAGGGACACGCCGTGCGCGGCACCGGTAGCTGGGATGCAGCCATCTACAAGGCCAAGGAGCAGGCAGAAGGCTATGCCCGCGGCCTGTCTGCCGCTGAGGGTCGCCCGCCCTTTCTGGTCGTGGTGGACGTGGGGCACTGCATCGAACTCTACAGCGAGTTTTCCTGCACCGGCGGCATCTATCGTCCATTTCCCGACTCGATTTCCTATCGCATTCCTCTCCGGAAGCTGGCCGACGCCGATATCCGCGAACGTCTTCGCCATGTCTGGACCGATCCGCTCAGCCTCGATCCCTCCCGTCATCACGCCAGGGCGACACGGGACTTGGCCGTCAAACTGGCCGATCTGGCCAAGTCCCTCGAATTTTCCGGCCACCAGCCGGACAGGATCAGCGAATTTCTGATGCGCTGCCTCTTCACCTTCTTTGCCGAAGATATCGGACTGCTGCCCGAGAAAAGCTTCTCAACCATGATCGAAGGTCTACGCGGGAATCTGGAGATGTTTCCGGATATGGTCACGAATGTCTGGGAGGCCATGCGCGACGGGAGCAAATCCACCGCACTCCAAAGACGACTGCTCCACTTCAACGGCGGTCTGTTTGAAAAGGCCGAGGCGCTCCCGCTCAATGAGGCGCAGCTTGAACTGCTGATCGAAGCGGGGAAAGCGGACTGGCGCTATGTGGAGCCGGCCATTTTCGGCACCCTGCTGGAACGCGCTTTGAATCCCCGCGACCGTCATAAGCTCGGCGCCCATTACACCCCCCGTGAATATGTGGAGCGGTTGGTGCTCCCCACCGTCATCGAACCGCTGACCGCGCAGTGGGAAGCGGTCAAGGCAAAGGCCATCGCCCATCTCCAGAAAGGTCAGACGGAGGCGGCAAAGAAGCTGCTCAAAGCCTTTCATCACCAGCTCTGTACGATCAGGATTCTCGACCCTGCCTGCGGCAGCGGCAACTTTCTCTATGTCGTCTTCGAACACCTGAAACGGCTGGAAGGGGAAGTGCTGACCTTTCTGGACGATCTGGGTGAGAATGACCGGTTGGAGCTGGCTGGCGTCACCGTCGATCCTCATCAGCTTCTGGGGATCGAGGTCAATCCGCAAGCGGCCGTCATCACGGACATGGTGCTCTGGATCGGCTACCTGCAATGGCATTTCCGCACCCACGGCAACGTCATGCCGCCGACACCGGTCATCCGGAAGTTTCGCAATGTGGAATGCCGGGATGCCGTGCTGGCCTGGGACCGGACGGAGCCGTTGCTGGATGGAAATGGAGAGCCGGTCACCCGTTGGGACGGCGCTACCTTTAAGAAACACCCGGCAACCGGCGAGGATGTTCCCGACGAAACTGCCAGAACTCCGCTCCTTTGTTACCTGAACCCTCGACCCGCCTCCTGGCCGGAAACCGACTACGTGGTCGGCAACCCGCCGTTCATCGGCAACTGGCGCATGCGTCAGGCATTGGGAGACGGCTACGCCGAGGCGCTGCGCCGAACTTATCCCGATGTTTCCGAAAGCGCCGATTATGTCATGTACTGGTGGCATCTGGCCGGACAGTTGGCCCGCGAGGAGAAGATACAACGCTTCGGCTTCATCACCACCAACAGCTTGCCGATGGTCAACAACCGCAAAATACTCCAGCATCATCTGGGCGCTACCCCGCCGCTTTCCGTCATTTTCGCCATTCCCGATCACCCCTGGGTCGATTCCGCCGACGGCGCCGCGGTTCGGATCGCCATGACCGTCGGGCGCATGGGCGACCACCAGGGGCGTCTCTGCCAGGTGCTGAACGAGGAGACAGGCAGCAGCGAAGGGATGAAGGTCCAATTTTCCGAGCAGACGGGCAAAATCTTTGCCGACCTGACCATCGGCGCAAATGTGGCAGGAACAAAACCGCTATCAGCCAACTTAAACCTGAGCAACCGGGGGGTATGCCTTTTTGGCGCGGGTTTTATCGTTACTCCTGAGGAGGCAATAAAGCTGGGACTTGGCCGTGTCGAGAGCCTGGACGATCATATCCGCCCGTATCGCAACGGTCGTGACATTGCCCAGTCTCCCCGCGGTGCATTGGTGATTGATCTCTTCGGCC
>CAIUXU010000494.1 GCA_903903205.1 uncultured Syntrophobacterales bacterium | reverse complement strand
TGTTAACGAAGTCAAAGGAGGCGTTGCCGGCAACAAGATCGAAATGATTCTGGCCGATACCGCCTACAAAGTCCCCGAAGCGGTAGCCGCGGTGAGAAAGTTTGCCGTTCAGGACCAGGTTGATATGATCGCCACCTGGGGGGCAGGGGAGGGGCTCGCCGCCAAACCGATCATTCAGCAGTATAAAATCCCGACCATCAACTATTCGACCAGTTGGGAAATTCTTGAACCGCCGATCGAATTCATGTACCTGCCCTTTGGCAGTTACCGTATGGATTGCGAAGCGGTTCTCGACTACATCCTTGCCATCCACAAAGGCAAGGAGCCCCCGAAAGTGGGATTGTTAACGTACAACAACGCCTATGGACGATCCATCCACAAACCGAGCCGGGAATATGCCGCAAAACAGAACATCAACATTGTGGCCGTCGAGGAATTTCCTCCGCAAACCGTTGACCTGACAACCGAACTGCTTCGCCTCCAGAAAAGCGGCGCGGAGTACCTTTTCATCCAGATGCTTCCGGCCGCGATCATCACCGCCTTCCGCAGCGCCGACCGGATCAATTACGATCCGCCATTTTTCGGAACCTGGACATCCACCGACCCCGATTTCTTCAAGATGGGACAAGGCTTAACCCGCAGTCGCCTCCGCATTCAGTTCCCCGGCGGCCTCCCCGCCGACAACAGCCCCGGGATGAAGGTCATGCAGGAGCTTTGGAAACGATACAAGACCGTCGATAAATTTGACGCTTCCTACTGGGAGGGCGTTGCGGTCGGGATGATCATGGAGAGAGCCATGCTCCGCGCAAACGAAAAATTCAAGGCGATCAACAGGGATACGATCAACCGTGCCATGGAATCATTCCGGCAGGAGGATTTCGGCGGCCTGATCCCCCCGGTTACCTACAGCCCGACCGATCACGGCGCCTCGTTCCGCGCCAGGATCGTGCAGGTGAAGGAGGATGGCTCCTATACGCCACTGACCAATTTCTACGTTCCCGGCAAAGAGAAGATCAAGCTTGGCGATGCCTTGCGGTAACCTTATGGGGGCACCTTGCGGCAAGGCGCCCCATATAATTGTCCCCATATAATGAGAGGGCAGGGGTGTGATTGATCGCTCCCCTGCATTGAGAATGAAGGCATTTCGCGGACAGCCCTCCATTTACGAGAAAAGCGATTCCACGCCACGAAGGGCGGAACTGGAGATCCGGGGCCTCACCCTCCGTTTCGGCGGGGTGAAGGCGCTGAGCGGGATCGATATGACGGTCCGCTCCGGAGAGCTCTTCGCCGTCATCGGTCCGAATGGCGCTGGGAAAACCAGTCTTCTCAACTGCATAACCGGGTTCTATCGGCCCCAGATGGGGGAAATCCTCTTCAACGGCGAAGGGATCTCCCATTTGCACCCCCACGAAATGGTTGGAATCGGAATTGGACGGACGTTTCAGAATATCGAGCTTTTCCCAGGCATGACCGTGCTTTCCAACCTTTTTCTAGCCCGCCACACCCACTGCAGTTATGGGCTGGGTCCGGCCTGCCTTTTTCTGCCGTCGGTCCGGCGCGAAGAGATGCGCCATCGGCGTATCCTGGAAGAGATTATTGATTTTCTCGAGATCCACGCCCTGCGCAACAAGCCGGTCGGTTCCTTGCCTTACGGGATGATGAAGCGCGTGGAACTGGGACGCGCTTTGGCCCTGGAGCCTGCCCTTCTCGTTCTGGACGAACCCTTCGCCGGCATGAACCTGGAAGAAAAAGAGGACATGGTCCGGTTTCTGCTCGAACTGAACCGGGCCTGGGGGCAGACGATGATCCTCGTGGAACACGACATGGCCATCGTCATGAGCATTGCACAGCGAATTGCCGTGCTGAATTTTGGTGAAAAGCTTACAGAAGGCACGCCGGATGAGGTTGTCCGTCATCCGGAGGTTATTCGGGCCTATCTTGGCGACGAGACGACATAACGGGGACATCTTGCGGCAAGGCGTCCCCGTTATATAGAAAAGGAAATTTCATTGGACGCGGACAAAGACAACCATCCCGATTCTTTTTCAGGAACGCTGCCTCAACTTTTGATGGCGCAAGCGGCCCGTTTCGGTTCGAAGCAGGCCGCAATCCGGGAAAAGGCCTACGGCATCTGGCAGACCTGCCATTGGGAAGATTACCTGCGGTATGTGAAGCAAGTCGCTCTCGGCTTGATTGCCCTCGGTTTTCGGCGTGGCGATTCTGCCGCGCTCATCACGGACAACCACCCCGAATGGCTTTTTGCGGAACTCGGAACACAGGCGGTGGGCGGGATAACGCTTAATCTCTTCACGTCGGCCATTGCCGAGGAGTTGAAGACCTCGCTGAACCGGCTCCAAGCCTCCGTTATTTTTGCCCAGGACCAGGAGCAGGTGGACAAGATGATCGCCACCCGCGCCGGGCTGGACCATGTCCGCCATGTGATTTATATCGACCCGACCGGTATGCGTACCTACCGGAATGATCCGTGGCTCATCTCGTTTCGCGAACTTCTGGAGAAGGGAGCCGAACTGGATCGGCAGAATCCCGATCTTTTCCTTGCGGAAGCGCGGAAAGGGAGACCCGAAGATACGGCACTGCTGATCCAGACCTCGGGAACAACAGGTATGCCGAAGATGGCCATGCTATCGCACCGCAACCTGACGGCAATGGGAGAGAGTTGGGTTCGTGCGATCTCCATCCAGCCCGGAGAAAACTGGATCTCCATCTCTCCACCAGCCTGGATTGTCGATCAGATGTGGGGCCTCGGCGTTGCCCTCCAGGGTGGAATGACGATGAATTTTCCAGAGACATCAGAAACTGTTCAGGAGGATTTCCGCGAGATCGGCCCCTCGCGGATCATCACCGCCTCCCGTTTCTGGGAGGAGCTGTCTTCCAGGATACGCGTCCGGATAGCGGATTCCGGCTGGATGAAACGTTTTCTCTTTGCACAGGCCGAGCGTGTGGGTCGGTCGGTGGCGGACCGCCGGATCCGGGGGGAGGCTATCAATCCGGCGCTTAAAGCTCTCCATCGTCTGGCCGCGCTGCTGGTTTACCGCCCCCTCCTCGACCGGGTCGGCTGCGCCAATTTCCAGAGCGCCTACACCGGAGGTCACCCGATCAGCCCCGATGTGATTACGTTTTTCCGTGCGATCGGACTCAATCTGAAGCAGTGCTACGGCTTGACCGAAGCGGGGGGCATTTTTCAGATTCAGCCGGATGACGAGGTGAAGCTGGAGACCGTCGGAAAACCCCTGCCCGGGGTCAAGGTCCGCATCGCGGAAGACCAGGAGGTGCTGGTATCGAGTCGCGCCGTTTTTCAGGGCTATCATCAGGATTATCAGGCGACGGAAGCGGCCTTTGTTGACGGCTGGCTCCGGACCGGCGATGCCGGATATCTGGATCGCGACGGCCACCTGCTGATCATCGGCCGAAAAGAGGAGATCATCCGCACCAAGAGCGGAGAGGCTTTTTCGCCCGATTTCATCGAAACACGCTTGAAATTCAGCCCTTTTATCAAGGAGGCGGTGATTTTCGGCGAGGGGCGTCCCTTTCTCACGGCGATGATCAACATCGATTTCGGCAACACCGGAAACTGGGCGGAGCAAAAGATGATCCCCTATACGACCTATCTCGATTTGTCGCAGCAAAAGCCTGTCGAGGAGCTGATCCTGGCAGAAATCCGAAAGGTCAACGAGCAGTTGCCGGAGGTGATGAAGATCCATAAATTCATCCTCCTCTACAAACTGCTGGATGCGGACGATGACGAACTGACGCGGACCGGCAAGGTGCGCAGGCGTTTTGTCTATGGGCTTTACCTTCGCCTGATCGAGGCGATGTACAGCGGAGAAGAATCCGTCCGCGTAAAGGGAAAAATTCGCTATCGGGACGGGCAAACCGGGGAGATCGATACCTGCGTCCGTGTGATTAAGGCCTTATAAGGAAGGAAAATACTATGGATTTTTTTACGCAACTGCTGGTCAGTGGTCTTTCGGTCGGCTTTCTCTATGGACTGTCGGCGATGGGATTCGTGATGATCTTCAAATCCTCCAGCGTGCTCAACTTTGCCCACGGCGAGCTGCTCGCGCTCGGCGCCTATTTCTTTCTGGCCCTGGTCACCTGGGCGAAACTACCAATTCTGTTAGCATTTCTTCTGACCCTTGCGGGGTGCTTCCTGCTCGGGATTCTGATCGAGAGAATTTTCCTTCGCCCCCTGATCGGCGAGCCGCTCATCTTCATCATCATGCTGACGGTCGGTCTGGCGGCGATGTTCAAAGGCCTGATCCTGCTCATCTGGGGCGGAAACCTCTACACCTATCCAGATTTTCTGCCGAAGGTTCTGGAGATAAATTGGGGGGTGATCCGGATACCGCCGGTCTATGGGGCAACCCTGATCATCGGGACGATTTTTCTGCTGCTCTTCGGCCTTTTCTTCAAATATTCCTCTCAGGGGATCTATATGCGCTCCGTCGCCGACAACCAGCGCGCCGCGCTCTCCCTTGGCGTTCACGTGAAGCGCGTTTTCGCCCTCTCGTGGGCAATCGCCGCGCTGGTCGCCGGGATGAGCGGCCTGGTACTGGGGATCATCAACGGGGTCAATGTTCACAACCTCTCCGCGATCGGGCTCAAGGTCTTTCCCGTCATTATTCTCGGGGGGCTTGACAGCATCGGGGGCGCCATCATCGGCGGGATCATCATTGGTCTCCTGGAAACCTTCACCGGGGGGTACATCTCTCCCTCGCTGCGCGATGTCGTTCCTTACATCGTTCTGGTGGTGATTCTGCTGATCAAACCCTACGGCCTCTTTGGATTGAAAGAGATAGAGCGGGTCTGAAGATATGAGAAAAATTCATCTGCATCCCT
>CAIUXU010000493.1 GCA_903903205.1 uncultured Syntrophobacterales bacterium | reverse complement strand
GGAAAACACAGCCGGCAAAACGGCGATGATGCTTGCGATCGTCGCCGATCTGCTCGTCGGCAGCGCCGCATCCCCGCTCCGGAAAGGCCTGATTGATTCGGGTCTCGGAGAAGATCTTTCACCAGTCACCGGCCTGGAGAGGGATCTGAAGCAAATCGCCTTCGCCGTCGGCCTGCGGGGGACGGACCCGGACAAGGCCCCGCAGATCGAGGCGCTGATTCTGGATTCGCTGCGGAGTGTGGCGGAAAGCGGTTTCGATCGGGAGCTCATCGAGGGCACCCTCCACCAGGTTGAATTCCACGGACGCGAAATGGTCCGCGGCAGCTTTCCCTACGGGATCGTCCTGATGGGCCGGGCCTACCACACCTGGCTCTATGACGGAGATCCCCTGACAGACATGAATTTCCCGCAAATCATCCGCGACATCCGCCAGGAGTGGGAGAAAAAACCCGATCTCTTCCAAACGGTTGTCCGGCAATGGTTCCTTGAAAATCCGCACCGTCTTCTCTCCGTCATGGAACCCAGCCGGACCTTTCTGGAAGAACGGGAACAGAAGGCAAAGGAGCGGATGGCCCATGTCGCCTCCTCCCTCGGCGAGGAGGAAAAGGAGCAGATCCGTCAGGAAACCTTGCTGTTGAAACGGTTTCAGACGGAGCCAGACCCGCCGGAGGCGGCTGCGACCCTGCCGAAGCTGAAGATCGACGATATCTCCCGCGAAATCGAAACGATTCCGACCGAGAGTGCGTCCGCGGGCGGCGTCCCGATCCTTCGCCATGACCTCTTCACAAACGGCATCGCCTATCTCGATCTGGCCTTCGACATCTCCGACATCCCCGAAGAGCTGCAGCCCTATCTGCCGCTTCTGGGAAAACTAACCACCCAGATGGGGGCGGCGGGACTCTCCTATGAGGCGATGGCAAAGCGGATCTCCCTGCGGACCGGCGGCCTCGGCGTCAATCTCGCCGTCGGCGCAACCGCAGACGGCAGCGGAAACTGGCAGAAGATGGTTTTTTCCGTCAAGGCCCTCCAGCGGAATATCGATGAGGCGGTCGGAATCATCCGGGACATCCTGACGGAGGGGGATCTGAACGATGACGCCCGGATTCGGGAGCTGATCCTCGAAAAAAAGAACGGGCTACATGCCTCGGTGATCCCGTCGGGCCATATCTTCGCCCAGATGGCCGCTGCGGCGACCCTTTCCCTTCCGGCCTGGCGAACCGAGCAGTGGCACGGGAGAACCCAGCTTCGCCTCATCACCGGCACGGCCGATCATCTGAACGATCTGCGGGAAGAGACCCGGGAAAAGCTGGCGCGCCTCCGCAAGATCGTCTTTGCCCGAAACCGCCTGCTTGTGAACATGACGGCCGACGCCGTCGGTCTGAAAAGCCTTACCGATGCGACCGATGGGCTGGTTGCGGCCCTGCCGGCGGGAAATTCAAAGGCGAACACGGAGATGCAGAACTGCCAACCCGTCCACATCGGAATCGCAATCCCGGCCCAGGTCTGTTATGTCGCCAAAGTCCTTGCGGCGCCGCCCTACGCCGATCCGCTTTCGGCGCCGCTCTTCGTTCTGGCAAGACAGCTCTCCAACGGCTATCTCTACCGCCATATCCGGGTTCAGGGGGGCGCCTACGGG
>CAIUXU010000492.1 GCA_903903205.1 uncultured Syntrophobacterales bacterium | reverse complement strand
TCTCCTAAAACGCGGCAAATCGTCATACCGGCGAAAGCCGGTATCCAGTCTTTTCAAGACCTTCTGGACCCCGGCTTTCGCCGGGGTGACGAATAAGGGGGTTGTGCAAAGGTCTCGAGGGGTGTCCAACTTCGGGTCACAGGTTTTTCCTTCAGGTTGGTTTCGGATGTACGAGCTTGGGAGACGAAAAAGTCTCTCGAGGTCTTTCTTTATTCTTGAAACTGATGTGTCGGTAGCCGTAACGCACCAGGTTGTGTTTTACAAAGTTTCTCTCATCCATTCTGGTCTATTCTGGTGATATCCGCCGTGCAGACAAAGAAATTCCCCCCACCGGTGTTTTTCATTGTATTCGCCTTGCTCTGTTTTGTGGCGTTGCCCACTGTTGCTTTTTCCGCCGCCGACGTGAAAGAGGAAACGGAGATCCTTAATGTGGCGGAATCGGTCTTTCTGAGCATGGCGAAGAAGGATTGTCCAGCCATCTGGAAGGGGATCACGACCGGTACGCAGAACGCCATCGTCCGGAACGTCCACAAGGCCGTCGTCAAGGAGGGGATGATCATCAGCGAAGCAGAGGTCCGCGCGGACTTGGAAAAGGGCGGGGGCCTCGCGCAGGACTACTGGGGAGGCTACCTCTCCCGGTTTGATCCGAAGACCGTCCTGGAGGAGAGCCGCTGGACCATGGGCGAGTTCAAAAACGACCGCGGCGAGATCATCCTTCGCCATCAAAAATCCGATTATGACGCACGCCTCAAGATGTTTCGCGAAGGCGGCCTCTGGAAAGTCGGCCTGGACGAATCCTTCTCCACCCGCCAGTAAATGGGGGCTTGCTTGTGACCCCATCCCCACACAACGAGGTATCACATGAATGATTTGCAAACCAGTAAAGATCGATTGGTTAACGCGGGGGAATCCCTCCTGTCCACAAAGGATATTCCTTGCCGCGAGCGGCTTATTTTCGCCATGGATGTCTCCTCCATCGATCAGGCAAAAAGGATGGTTGAGCAACTGGGCGATTCCGTGATGTTTTACAAGCTGGGCCTGCAACTTTTCATGGCCGGCGGCTATTTTGAGTTTATCGAATGGCTTCGGGAACGCGGCAAAAAAGTCTTCGTCGATTTGAAATTCTTCGATGTCCCCCAGACGGTGAAGTCGGCGGTGATGCAACTGAAAAATCGCGGCGCCTATTTTGTCACGGTTCACGGGAATGATAAAATTCTGGAAGCGGCAGTCGAACACAAAGAGGGGATGAAAATCCTGGCCGTTACCGCCCTGACCAGCCTGGATGAAGGCGACTTGAAAGACCTTGGATTTCAATGCAACGTGGAGGATCTTGTCTTTTCAAGGGCAAAACGGGCCTTGGCGATTGGCTGCGACGGCGTGATCTCGTCGGGTCTTGAGGTGTCGCGGTTGAGGCGCGGTCTCGGAGAGCAGTTGCTGCTTGTGGCGCCGGGCATCAGGCCGGTCAAGAATGTGGATGATCAGAAGCGGACCGTGGATGTAAAAGAGGCCTTTTTGAACGGCGCCGATTATATCGTCGTCGGCAGGCCGATCAAGGAAGCCAAAGATCCCCAAAAGGCGGCGGAAGAGATACAGCAAATTATCAGTTCGGTCTGTTGAACTTCGCCGCTGCCTTCAGCGCGCTTGTATCTTTCCCTCTCTCATGGTATTGCTCATCCCCTTTAGAGATTTTCGGTCCCGGATGTAAGGCCCGATGTAATCCAGAGGGCGGAGCTGTATCAGCCG
>CAIUXU010000491.1 GCA_903903205.1 uncultured Syntrophobacterales bacterium | reverse complement strand
TTCTTGATATCCTTGTTCCAATCCATTCCGAGCGCCTTCAGCACGTAGTCGGCCTGCTCTTCCGTGCCGCTGTTCGGGGCGCCGACGGAGACGCGTTTGCCCTTGAGCTGCATCACGGTCGTGATGCCGGTGGTACTCGTTGTTACGATATGGAGCGGCTGCTCGTAGAATCCCATCACCAGCCGGATCTTGTGCTTGGCAGGGATGCCGGGCACCTTGCCGTCGTTCGCCCAGCCGATGTGATAGTCATAGGCGAAGGCCATGCCCGCCTTGCCGGCGCCCAGGAGCTTCATGTTGTCTATCGCGGCCGTGGTGGCCTCGGAGCTCGCCTCGGTGTTCGGGACGTACTTGCCGATGACGCCGCCGATCGCTCCGCCCAGCGGATACCAGACGCCGCCCGTGCCGCCGGTGACGATGCTGAAGGAAAGTTTATCCTGTTTGGGCTGCTGGGCGTACACGCCTGCCGTCACGAGCAGCGATACGGCAATCAAAAGCACCACGCATGCAACTGTTTTCATTTTTCGAGCATTCATGATCCACCTCCTCCAATTTGAAAAGATAAAAAAATTTACGTTCAGACCAAAACCGCGCTTTTCGGCGCTACGCCGCGTGTTACCCGCAGATGATGCAGGACCATCAGGATGCCGGCCAAAAGCGGCGCCAGCCCCGGAATAGACCAGCCAATGGGGGCAATCACCATGGCGAAGGCCGTGATGATCAACAGCACCCGTTCGACCAGGGGAAATGCCCCGCGCATGTATCCGATGATGCCCAGGGAGACGAAAAAGAGGGAACAAACGCTCGTCGCCGTGGCCAGCAGAAAATCGGGCCAGTTCCCCCCCAGGATGAGAAGGCTGTAACCGACCTTGGTCGTCGAAAAGTAGAACGGCACAAGAAAGGCCGGCAGGGAATACTTCCAGGCCTGCATCATCGAGCCGAAAGGATTGCCGCCCGTGATGGCCGCCGCCGCGCAGGGGGAGAGGCCGACCGGCGGAGAGACCTCGGAAAGGACGGCAAAGTAGAAGGCGAGCAGGTGCGCGACATGCATCGGGATGCCGAGTTTGACCAGGGCCGGCGCCACCATGACAACGGTCATGATATAGGTCGCGGTGATCGGCAGGGAAAGGCCAATCAGCATCGAGGCGAGCATGGCCAGTACGATGGCGGCCAGCAGCGATCCGCCGCTCACCGACATGATGATGGAGGAGATCTTGAGCCCCAGGCCCGTCAGCGTGAAGGTTCCTACAATCAGCCCCGCGGCAGCCAGGAGCACTGCGACCGGAAGCACGTTCTTCGCCCCTTCGATCATCGCCACGATGATCTTGCCGGGGGTCAGCCACTCACTCCGGTCCCGGCTCAGGAAGCTTGTCAGAATGGTCGCGGCAATCGCGCCGAGTGCAGCATATTCGGGCGACTTGTTCCAGAAAACCAGCAGCGCCACCAGGACGGCGATGGAGAGCAGGTGATACCCCTTGGAGCGCATCACCTGTCGGACGGTCTGCGCTTCGCCCTCCGGGGGGGCGAAACAGTACTTGCGGGCTTCCAACTCCACCATGAACAGCGTGCCGATGTAGTAGAGGATCGTGGGGACGGTCACCATGACGACGACGTCCCAGAAGGTGACCCCCATGAACTGCATGATGATAAAAGCGGCTGCGCCCATCAGCGGCGGCGAAAGGACCGCCCCGATCCCCCCCGTGGCGATCAGACCGGCGGCCATGTCCGGTGAATAGCCGGCCTTCTTCAGGATCGGCCACATGATCGGCGTGACAGACATCGTGGTTGCGACACCGCTTCCCTGTGGCCCGCCCAGGAGCGCCGAGGTGATGACCGCGCCCCGTCCGGCGCTTGCCGATTGTCGCCCCATTGTTGCGAGCGACAAATCCAGCCAGAAGCTGCCGGCGCCCGCCACGTCCATGAAGGTGCCATAGACAACGAAGAGCATCACGAAGGATGCGCTGACCGAAAGCGGTACGCCGAAGATCCCCTCCAGCGTCATGTACATGTGGCCGACAATCCGGTCAAGGTCATAACTTTTATGGGAAATGAGGTCTGGAAAGTAATTCCCGAAATACATGTAGAGAAGGAATCCCAATACGACGAGGGTAAAGGTGTTGTCCACAATACGGCGGGAGATTTCCAGCAATAGAAGGATCGCGGCGATGCCGAAGAAGAGATCCAGCGGTTCCGGAAGCGTGGAGCGGCGGATGAACTGGTCCATATCCATGAAAGTGTAGGCGATGGTGGCCACGCCCAGAATGGCCAGGAGCAGGTCCAGCCACCGTGTCCAACCACCTGCGTTCGGCCGGACCGGGTAAACCAGAAAGCCCAGGGCGAAAATGAAGGCCATGTGAATCATCCGGAAGAGATAGGTTTCCACCGGGAATATAGCGCCGTAAATCGACCAGCCGACAAAAGCAACATAGAGCACGCCAAGCGCCATGGCCGCTTTCCCCTGTGTTTTACTCATCTTCCGAAGCCTCCGTATTCGATTTTTAACAGCGTCCCTCTATTCGCGCCCAAGTGTCCCGAAGGGTTACGGTCCGGTTGAAGATTGGCGCCTTTTCTGAGGAATCCTCCGAATCCACGCAGAAGTACCCCAGCCTCTCGAACTGGAACCGCTGCCCGGGTGCCGCGGCCACGAGGCTTGGCTCCAGGCGGCAGGCTTTCAGGGTCTCCAGTGATTTCGGATTCAGATGGGTCTTGAAATCGCCCTCTTCCGACAGCGCATCCGGAACGAGAAAGAGGCGGTCGTAGAGCCGGACCTCGGACGAAATCGCATGAGCTGCCGAGACCCAGTGGATCGTCCCGTCAACCTTCCGGCCGTCCGGGGCGAAGCCGCTGCGCGTCTCCGGGTCGTAGGTGCAGTGGACTTCAACAATCTCGCCGGTGGCCGGATCTTTCACGACTTCGACGCAGCGGATGAAGTAGCCATAGCGGAGACGCACCTCCCGGCCGGGGGCAAGGCGGAAGAACTTCTTCGGCGGAACCTCCATGAAATCTTCCTGTTCGATGAAAAGTTCCCGGGAAAAAGGGACTTTCCGGGAACCCATCTCGGCATTCTTCGGGTGGTAGGGGCAGTCAAACATCTCGACCTGGCCCTCCGGATAGTTGTCGATCACGACGCGGAGCGGCCGAAGCACCGCCATCACGCGGAGCGCCTTCTCGTTCAGGTCGTCGCGGACGCAGTTTTCAAGAAGCGCCATGTCGATCAGGCTGTCGTTTTTCGAGACGCCGATCCTTTCGCAGAATTTGCGGATCGCCTCCGGGGTGAATCCCCTGCGGCGCATCCCCGAAAGCGTTGGCATTTGCGGGTCGTCCCAACCGGAAACCACCTTGTTTTCCACCAGCTCCAGCAGCTTGCGCTTGCTCATCACCGTGTAGCTCAGGTTCAGGCGGGCAAATTCAAACTGCCGTGGACGCGGACCCTCGACCAGTTTGTCCAGGAACCAGTCGTACAGCGGCCGGTTGTTCTCGAACTCCAGCGTGCAGATTGAATGGGTAACCCCTTCGATAAAGTCGGAGAGGCCGTGGGCAAAGTCGTACATCGGATAGATGCACCACGCGTCGCCGGTCCGGTAGTGGCTCACCTTCTTGATTCGGTAGATGATCGGATCGCGCAGCGTGATGTTGGGGGAGGCCATGTCAATCTTCGCCCGCAGCACACAGGTTCCTTCTGGAAACTCCCCGGCCCGCATCCGCTGAAAGAGGTCCAGATTCTCTTCGCTGGAACGGTTGCGGTAAGGGCTCTCCTTCCCCGGCTCGGTCAGGGTGCCCCGGTACTCCCGCATCTCGTCCGCGTTCAGGTCGCAGACATAGGCGAGACCTTTGCGGATGAGCTGAATGGCGTACTCATAGATCTTTTCATAGTAGCCGGAGGCGTAGTAGAGGCGATCCCCCCAGTCGAAACCAAGCCATTTCACGTCCCGGATGATCGACTCGACATATTCCATACTCTCCCCGCTGGGGTCGGTGTCGTCCAGTCGCAGGTTGCAGGTTCCGCCAAACTGGGCGGCGATCCCAATAGCGCAACCAGCCAGTGGTTCTTCAATCTGACGGACAACTCGGCCAATCTTGACAATCAGAACGGCGGCTTCACGGTATTCGGTCAGGTGACAGGCAATGGTATGCAGGTCGTCGATGCCATCGCCGCATTGACGATCGTCGATGCCAACGGCACCAATAGCACAGGGCCGTTTGGCAGCCTGCCGCTGCTCAATTGGCCCGCTGCCGCGATTACGGCGCAGAACCTGGTACTCCTCGGCGCCGTCAGCGTACTGCCCGAACTGACGCTGGTTCAAGGTTGGAACCTCCTCGGCAACAGTGTCGAAGTACCGATCAAGGTCGCGACTACGTTCGACGACACCGCCAAGGTCAATGCCGTGTGGAAGTGGGTTGCCGGCCAATCGAAATGGGAGTTCTACACCCCAAGCCAGTTTGACGGTGGCGCAGCCTACGCTGCAAGCAAGGGCTACGGCAGTTTGACTGACATAAATGGCGGAGAGGGATTCTGGGTGCAAGCCAACATGGCATTCTCGGTGCCGCTATCGCCGGGAACCATTGTGCCATCGTCGAGCTTCAAACCGGCCATCGCGACTCCGGTAACCCCCGGTGGAGCGCATGCGCTACCGTCCGGCTGGAGCCTGATCACTGTCGGTGACAGCCCCACTCCCGCTCAGTTCGACGCCGCCATTGCGACGGCGTCGTCGGCGACGCCGGCAGCGGGAAAGGTGCCGACGAATCTGACCAGCTTATGGGCCTGGGATGCAACAAGGCAGAACTGGTACTTCTGGGCGCCGGCCCTGGTCAATAGCGGTGGTTTGGCGGCTTATGTCGGCAGCAGGAACTATCTCGATCCCGCCACCATGCCAGGCCTGTCCGCCGGCACATTTTCGTCAACAACGGGCTTCTGGGTGAAAATGCCGTAGCTTTACG
>CAIUXU010000490.1 GCA_903903205.1 uncultured Syntrophobacterales bacterium | reverse complement strand
TTCCATCCCTGGTGTGTCCCGAAACGGGTGATCAGGACGGCTCCCAGGCCGATGACAATTGCGATTGCCTTGACCATCCAGCCGACATACGGAATCCAGCCGATGAGCCAGATGATCAAGAGCCCCCAGAAGGTTTCCCGGACGATTCCTGGGTTCTGCCGCTTGAACAGGCGAAGAGCCTTTCCGCCGATGATCCGGCCGACGGCGATGAAACCGAGCAGCACCGAACAGACGACGATGATCACCTCCAGCGGGATCAAGGCGATGCCGACCACCGAGATTGTCAGCAGTAGCGCCAGCGGGGCGATCAGGACGAGGCCCAGGATGCCGCAGAGAACCACTTTGAATGTGTTCTCCTGGATAGCCTCTGAGACGATCCGGACCGGCTTCGGCAGCAGGGCGGCAATCAGCAGTGCCAGGACCAGGATGACAAAAAAGATCGAAAGCGAGATGACGGCGAAAATCCAGGACCAGCCCTCCCACTCACTGCTCAGAGCGGCGGCCAGAGTTTCGTAGAGATTGGAGGAGTTGATCTCCGTCAGGTCGCCGCCGACCGATGCATCCCTTGCGATGACGATGACCCCTCCCAGGGAGACGACATTCCCTTTTACGACCGCCGTTTTTGTAAGGACCACCGATCCGCCGATGGCTACGACGCTTTTCTCCACAGCGCCGCTTACCGTGATCTGACCTCCGATCGCGACCACGCTTTGGATCTTCTGCCCCTTCTCGATCGTAACGTCACTTCCGATCTTGAAGATGCTTGTATCCGCGGAGGCCATGGCTGCCGGTCCGAGCAGCAGGCCAAAAATGAGAAGCAGGCCCAGGACCTTTCGGCTCGGTTTCCAATTTTCGTTTGTCCGCTTCCGTAATACCGCCCTCATGTTGTTTCTCTCCGCTGACGAAAGTATTCAATTACACCAGGCATGACCGAAAGGATGACGATCGCGATGATGACCAGCGTGAAGTTGTTCCTGATCATCGGAAGATTTCCGAAATAATACCCTCCGAAGATGAAGATGGCGATCCAGGCGATGCCGCCGATAACATTGTAGGAGATGAAGCGTGCATAGGTCATCCGGCCGATCCCGGCGACGAAAGGGGCGAAGGTGCGGATGATCGGCATAAAACGGGCGATGATGATTGTTTTGCCGCCGTGCTTTTCGTAGAACCGGTGTGTTCTCTCTAAATACGCCTTCTTGAAAAAACGGCCATCTTCCTTTTGAAAGATCTTCGGCCCGACGTAATGGCCGATGGTGTAATTGACCGTATCTCCGAGGATGGCTGAGACGGTAAGCGTGATGAACAGCCATTCCACTTCAAGCGGTCCCTTGAGGTAGGGGTTGGCGGCAAAAGCGCCGAGTCCGAAAAGGAGCGAATCCCCCGGGAGGACTGGTGTGACCACGAGTCCTGTTTCACAGAAGATGATCAGGAAGATTACGACATAGGTCCATACGCCGCAATATCGAACCAACTCTCCGAGATACCTGTCCAGGTGCAGGAAGAGATCAATAAACGTGATGAACATATCTGCCATAGCCTTCTTATACTCCCGGGTAAATTAAATTTCTTCCGTGGGATTGTGAAGAGACCACCGAATAGGGGCGCAGTATAGGGGACGGATCGCCGCCTGTCAATGACAAACGGGGAACACCCTATTCTTGCTGATCCTCTCACTGAAAAAAATGGGGAAGAGGTCTGCTTAAACAGATAAAATATGCAAAATATGCAAGAATGATTGACTTCTTATCCCGATTCTGGTTATGTGCCGCAGATTTCGCGGGGATGGGGTATTGTCTTCATGACGAGACTGGAAGAGTTCATTTATGACCTGCCGGAGGAGCTGATCGCCCAGGAACCGGCGGAGGTTCGGGACCGCTCCCGCATGATGGTGGTGCACCGGAAGACGGGAGAGATCGAGATCCGGACCTTTAGGGATCTGCCTGAATACGTCAGCGAGGGGGATGTTTTCGTCGTCAACGATTCCCGCGTCTTTCCGGCGCGCCTGATCGGCCGGAAGGAGACGGGGGGCCTGATTGAGATCCTCTTGCTGACGCGGCAACCGGGCGACCCTCCCGGGGAGATTTGGGAGGTCCTGCTCCGTCCGGCAAAGCGGGTTGAAATCGGAATGACGGTCACGTTTGCGGACGGTTGCCGAGCGCGGATCGTCCGGCGGCTGTCGGACAAGCAGTGGCTTCTGGAATTCCAGACGGAGACCCCGTTCGATGATTTTCTCGCCCGCTACGGCAGGGCGCCGCTGCCTCCTTACATCAAGCGGAAAAGGGACCAGGCGAGGTCGCCGCTGGATCTGGAGCGGTACCAGACTGTCTATGCGCGGGTGAAGGGCTCCGTGGCGGCGCCGACGGCGGGGCTTCATTTTACCGATGAGATGTTTGATCTTTTAAAAAACCGGGCGGTGGGGATCGCTCCTGTCACGCTCCATGTCGGCTACGGCACATTCCTCCCCATTGAGGTAGAGAATGTGGAGGAGCACGTTATGCAAGAGGAGCATTTCACCATCGACGGTGAGACGGCCCGGATGATCAACGGGGCAAAACGGGTGATCGCCGTGGGGACGACCTCGACCCGCGTCCTCGAATCCGTCGCCGATGATGCGGGAAATATTCGGCCTCTTTCCGGCTCGACGCGCCTCTTCCTCTATCCCGGTAGTCGTTTCAAGCGGGTCGATGCGCTGCTGACGAACTTCCACCTCCCGAAATCGTCCCTGTTTCTGCTGGTATGCGCTTTTGCCGGCAAGGAACGGATGCAGGAGGCCTACCGGCTTGCCGTCGCGAACCGGTTTCGTTTTTACAGTTACGGGGATTGCATGCTGATCCTGTAGGGAAATGTAAGATGGAATTTACGAGGATCGCAAAAGACCCAGGCTGCGCAGCCAGGCTGGGGATCATCGGAACGCCTCATGGCGATGTCCGGACACCGGCATTCATGCCGGTGGGTACTCAGGGAACCGTGAAAGGGCTGACACCGGAGCAGGTCCGCGGTCTCGGCGCCGATATCATTCTCGGCAACACCTATCACCTCTACCTGCGGCCCGGACACCGGTTGGTCTCGGACTTGGGAGGGCTGCACCGGTTTATGAACTGGCCGGGCCCCATCCTGACCGACAGCGGTGGATTCCAGATCTACAGCCTCGGCGCTTTGCGGCGGATGTCGGAAGAGGGGGCGACGTTTCAGTCCCATATCGACGGGTCGAAACATTTCCTCAGCCCGGAGAAGGCCGTGGAGATCCAGGAGGCGCTCGGCAGCGACATCATGATGTGCCTCGACGAGTGCATCGCCTATCCCGCCGGCCGGGAAGAGGTCGAACGGGCGCTTGCCAGAACCACCCGCTGGGCGGACCGCTGCAAACAGATTCGGAGAAATCAGGCGCAGGCCCTCTTTGGGATCGTCCAGGGCGGCGTCTATCCCGACCTCCGCAGGCGGAGTGCGGAGGAGATGAAGGCCATTGGTTTCGATGGTTACGCGATCGGAGGGCTCAGCGTCGGGGAACCCAAGGAGCTCATGCTGGAAAACCTGGCCGAGACCGCTCCACTCCTCCCGGAAGAGCGTCCGCGCTACCTGATGGGTGTCGGAACCCCCGAGGATCTTGTCGAAGGGGTGTTCCACGGAATCGACATGTTTGACTGTGTAATGCCGACCCGAAGCGCCCGGAACGGATTGTTGTTTACAAACGGAGAAAAGGTTGTTATAAAAAACGCCCGTTACCGGGAGGATGCTTCACCGATTGACAGCGAATGTGATTGTTATACCTGTCAAAATTACTCGCGGGCCTACCTGCGGCACCTGTTTGTCGCCGGGGAGATCTTGGCGATGGTGCTGAATACGATCCACAACCTCCGGTATTATCTGCATCTGATGGAGAGGATTCGGGAGGCGATCCGGAAGGGTCGGTATTCCGAATTTCGGGACGGTTTTCTCCGGGAGCGGCCCTCCGTGCCGACCGTTGTCCCGAGACTTAAGACCGGGGAAGAATGAAACATAAGTTTATTAAACATAGATAAGGGAGGGTTTTACGTTGATGAGTTTAGCTTACGCGATGGGTAATCTTGGCGGCGGGGGCGGCGGGGCCGCCGGCGGTGATTTCAGCTTCATCATCATGATGGCGGTTCTTTTCGGTATCTTTTACTTTCTTCTGATACGTCCGCAGCAGAAAAAACAGAAGGAAGTCAAAGATATGATAGCAAATTTGGCGCACGGAGATCTGGTGATGACCTCCGGCGGTATCCAGGGGAAGGTCGTGGCACTGACGGAGACGGTCGTGACGATCGAAATTGCCGACAAGGTGAAAATCAAGGTCGGCCGGAATTTCATCGGCGTCGTCCTGCAAAAGGCGACCAAGGAATGATATTTAATGAACTGCATGCGCTGAAGCGACCAGTTTGAAAGGGGTAAACCATGTTTAAAAGCATCAAAATCAGGGCGGCCATTACCATTCTTCTCTGCCTGACTGCACTTGTCTATCTGGCGCCTTCCCTGACCTCCGATCTTCCCGAAACCTGGAAGAAATACCTTCCCACGGATCGAATCCACCTAGGACTTGATCTGCAGGGCGGGATGCATCTCGTTCTGGAGGTGGACACCGCCAAGGCGGTTGAAAGCACGCTGGAGAGAACAGCAGGCGATCTGAAGGAAACCCTCATGGAAAACCGGGTCCGATTCAAGCTTCTCGAGCGGACCAAGGACAGGAATGTGGTCTTCGAATTCCCGGTTACGTCG
>CAIUXU010000489.1 GCA_903903205.1 uncultured Syntrophobacterales bacterium | reverse complement strand
TGATCCTAAATTGTAAAAAGGGGGGACAGCTCCCGATTTTTGGGATGATCCGCGGGGAGGCCAGTTCCCGGCCGGAGGTCATCTTTGCAGATCCTGTAAAAAGTCCATCAACCGTTGGGAAAGGGAGAATGCTATCATGAAACAGACACTACCTGACAGGCACGGCCATTTCGGGATTTTTGGGGGACGCTACGCGGCGGAAACCCTGATGCCCGCCCTCCTGGATCTGGAGGCGGCCTATCTTGCCGCCCGCAAGGATAGAGCCTTCAAAAAGGAGTTTGCCTTTTATCTTCGCGAGTATGCGGGTCGCGAGACGCTGCTCTATGAGGCGCGGAAGCTCACCGAGGCCCTCGGCGGCGCGAAGATCTACCTGAAGCGGGAGGACATGAACCACACAGGTTCGCACAAGATCAACAACACCCTGGGACAGCTCCTGCTCGCCCGGCGGATGGGAAAGAAAAAGGTAATCGCCGAGACCGGGGCGGGCCAGCACGGCGTGGCGACGGCAACCGCGGCGGCGCTATTCGGCATGGAGTGCCGGGTCTTCATGGGCGAGGAGGATATCCGCCGACAGGCCCACAACGTCTTCCGAATGAAGATCCTCGGCGCCGAGGTCGTCCCCGTCGCCGCCGGGACGGCGACCCTCAAGGACGCGATGAACGAGGCGATGCGCGCCTGGGTCACCTCGGTTCGGGATACCTTCTACGTCATCGGTACCACGGCGGGTCCCCATCCCTACCCGCTCATGGTCCGCGATTTCCAGAGTGTTATCGGCAGAGAGGCGAAACGGCAGATTCTGAAGAAGGAGGGGCGGCTCCCCGATCTCCTCATCGCCTGCATCGGCGGCGGGAGCAACGCCCTGGGGCTTTTTTACCCTTTTCTGGCCGATGCCAGCGTGGCAATAACCGGCGTCGAGGCGGCAGGGAAAGGGCTCGACACGGGGCTCCATGCGGCAAGCATCACGGCAGGACGGATCGGCGTCCTCCACGGGAACAAGACATACCTTCTCCAGGACGGACACGGCCAGGTCCGCGACGCCTACGCGATTGCCGCCGGTTTGGACTATCCCGGCGTCGGTCCGGAACACGCCTGGCTCCACGAGACCGGGCGCGCCCGGTACGTCGCTGTAACGGACGAGGAGGCGGTGGAAGCCTTCGTGACCCTCTCCCGTCAGGAGGGGATCATTCCCGCCCTCGAAAGCGCCCATGCGGTCGCCCACGCGATCCGAACGGTACCGGCCATGGGCAAAGGGAAAATTGTAATTATCAACCTCTCCGGCAGGGGTGACAAGGATGCGGAGACCATCGCCGAGCGCAGGGAGGTAAAGGGCTAATGGGTCGAATCGAAAAGAGATTCACAGCGTTGAAAAAAGAGGGAAGGAAGGCATTTGTCGCTTACCTGACGGCGGGCGACCCGGACCTGGAAACCACCGCAAAACTGATCCCCGCCCTGGAGGCTGCTGGTGTGGACATCGTGGAGATTGGCGTCCCTTTCTCCGATCCGACAGCAGACGGCCCCGTCATCCATGCCGCGTCCCAGCGCGCCCTCAAGCGAGGCGTCACCCTGAAGAAGATCCTCGCGATGATCGCCGCCCTCCGCCAGACGAGCGAAATCCCGATCGTCCTGTTCGGCTACTACAACCCGATCCTCAGCTACGGACCGGAACGGTTCGCGGCGGACGCAGCGGCCTCCGGCGTGGACGGCCTCCTTGTTGTCGATCTTCCTCCAGAGGAAGCGGACGAACTCCGGCAATACTCGGATCCGGCCGGGCTCGATTTCATCACCCTGATCGCCCCGACGACCGATCCCCAGCGTGCCCGGAAGATCCTCCGGAGAGCGACAGGATTCGTCTATTACATCTCCGTCACCGGCGTCACGGGAACGGCCGTTCCCAAGCCCGACGATGTCCGGC
>CAIUXU010000488.1 GCA_903903205.1 uncultured Syntrophobacterales bacterium | reverse complement strand
GCCACGTCCCCGAACATTCGCAATCCCTTTGCGCTCGCTTTCCAGCCGGTCGAAAATTGTTTCGAATCCACAGGAAATCCGACCCTGGAGCCTGGCCTTCCGAAGCGCCTTTTTCAGCGGGTCATCCATCGTGATCCTTGCCACATCAAGATCACCGCCAGACCAGAGTTTTACGGTATGGGTCATCAGCCACTTGCGGAGGGGCTCCGCCGTCTCATCGGCTTCCAACTGTCTGGGGAACCGGATATCCGACAGATTCATGAAATTCATCTCTTTCCCGCGTACAGATACTTTGGTGGGACGCGTCCCTGTGCATCAAAAACGACCCCTTCCCATTCGAGGAGTCTCCTTTTCATCGCCAAACCGCCACCGAAACCACCGATGCCGCCGCCGCTCCGGATCACGCGGTGACAGGGGATCACAAGGGGAAAAGGGTTTCCGGCCATGACATTCCCGACGGCCCTTGCACCGCCGGGGACGCCTACGCTTTCCGAAAGCCCGCCGTAAGTCATCACACGACCGCGGGGGATCTCCGCAGCCGCCAGCAGAACGCGCCTCGCAAACCCTTTCAAACTTCTGATGTCCAGATCTTCCAGGCTGAAATGAACGGCCTTTTCGACAAGAAAATCAAGAATCTGCTTGCAAATTCTATCCTGCTCTCTGATCTTTGGAACCGCATCGGGAAAAATATCCCTTATTTTTCCAGCCATAGAGAGACCCGCTTCCGGAAGAAGGATCCGGCAGATCGGGGAAAAACTCTCATCCTCACGCCAGACAAGGCCCATGTCGCCGAGTGTCGAGGGAATGATCTGCCAGGTATAAAAAACTTTTTTCTGATCCATGATCACGCCTTTCTTTCCGGTGACATTGCCGCTATTGCTGAACCGTATCAAGAAACATGCGGATGTGGCGGGCGTTTTCCGCGCCGATCCCTTCCACCTGCTGCAATTCTTCAACCGCTGCCGCCCGAACCCGTTGCACATCGCCAAAGAAGATCAGCAGGGCCTTGCGGCGCGCCGGACCGATCCCCGGGATTTGGTCGAGGAGCGATTGCAGATCCGCCTTCTCCTTGACTTTCCGGTGGTAGGTCACGGCAAAGCGGTGCGCTTCGTCGCGGATCCGCTGGAGCAAAAAGAGGGCCGCCGGCCAGCGGGAGAGGTAAATCGGATCCTTGCGCCCCGGGAGAAAGACGCGGTCTTCCCCTTTTCCGGGCGCGCCATTCGGGACGTGAAGCCCCGAATCGTCCCGTTCCTTGGCCAGTCCGATCACATCCATCCTTTCGATTTCCAGATCCTTCAAAACTGCGAGGGCGACGCCAAGCTGCCCCTTTCCCCCGTCCACGATAACCAGGTCCGGGAGGTTCTCCCGCTTTTGATAGCGCCGTTTCAGGACCTCGTACATCATCGCGTAGTCGTCGGCGCCGGGGACCGTCCGGATCCGAAAGCGGCGGTACCCCTCTTTCGCGGGCAGGCCGTCCGCAAAGGCAACCAGAGAACCGACGGCATGTTTGCCGCCGATATTTGAAATATCGAAACACTCGATCCGCCGGGGCAAGTTGCGAAGCTTGAGTTTCTCGATGAGCAACCGGAGCGCCTCGTCCGGGCGATCGGCAGCGAGGCGTGCGGTCTTGATGGCATTTTCCGCATTCCGCGTGGCAATCCCGACGAGGGCGAGGGTCTCCCCCCGCTTTGGAAAGACGAGATTCACCCCCCGCCCCTTCTTCTCCGCGAGCCATTCCGTCAGAACCCCGCCGTCCTCCAGCGCCATCGGCACCACGACCTCATCCGGAATATCCACAACGCCGTCGTAATACCGCATCAGCAGCGAGGAGAGGATCTCGCCGGTCTCCGCCCGAAGGCGGATCAGTGGAAATGTTTTCTGGCCGATCATCCGACCACTGCGGACAAAGAGAAGCGCGATCTGCGTCAGATCCTCCTCCCGGCAGAGACCGAAAACATCCCGGTT
>CAIUXU010000487.1 GCA_903903205.1 uncultured Syntrophobacterales bacterium | reverse complement strand
TTCGGGTGACATCCGGAACGGGTACAGGTATGATCCCGCTAACCGAGATCTGAACACAGGTCTTGGGCTTCATGAATAAGGAGATCAATTTGTCCCGGTCCGAGAGCCTGAAAAAAAAGATGGATGAACGACGCGCCCGCCTGCCGCGTCTCGACTACCCCCCTGCCCTTCCGATCCTGCTAAAAAGGGAGGAAATCGTCGCCGCCATCCGAAAACACCCCGTGGTCGTCGTCACCGGAGAGACGGGTTCTGGAAAGACGACGCAGATCCCGAAGATGTGCCTTGAGGCAGGGCGGGGCCTCGCCGGCCTAATCGGCTGCACGCAGCCACGGCGGATCGCTGCGACGACCGTTGCCCGGAGAATCGCCGAAGAGATGGGAGAGGAGACCGGCCAATCGGTCGGCTACAAGATCCGCTTTGATGACCGGACCCCCAAAAACGCCTTCCTGAAGATCATGACCGACGGGATTCTCCTCATGGAGGCACAGACCGATCCGCTGCTTCGGGCTTATGATACGATCATCATCGACGAGGCGCACGAGCGGAGCCTCAATATCGACTTTATTCTCGGCATCCTGAAAAACATTCTTGGTCGGCGGCGGGATTTGCGCGTCGTCATCACCTCTGCCACGATCGATACGGAGAAGTTTTCCAGGGCTTTTGATAACGCCCCGATCATCGAGGTTTCGGGGCGACTCTTTCCGGTCGAAGTGCGCTATGACCCGCTCGATCGTGACCTCGAGGAAAAGGGAGAGATCAGCCACATCGATGCGGCGGTCCGGGCGGTTGAGGAGTTGACCGGACAGCGAAGACAAGGCGATATTCTGATCTTCATGCCGACGGAGCAGGACATCCGGGAAACCCGTGAAATTCTAAGCGGCCGTCTCCGGGAAGAAGCCGAGATTCTGCCGCTTTTTTCCCGGCTCACCCGGTCGGAACAGGAGCGCGTCTTCCAGACAATGGACCTCCGGAAGATTATCATCGCGACAAACGTCGCGGAGACATCGCTAACCATTCCGGGAATCCGGTATGTGATCGACACCGGTCTCGCCCGCATCTCCCAATACAATCCCCGTTCACGGACGGCGGGCCTCCCCGTACAGGCGATCTCACAAAGCAGCGCCGACCAGCGCAAAGGGCGCTGCGGCCGGGTCGCAAACGGTATCTGCATCCGCCTTTTCACGGAGGAGGACTATCTCGGCCGGCCCCTCTATACCTCGCCAGAGATCCTCCGTTCAAATTTGGCCGGGGTGATCCTGCGAATGCTCGCCCTCGGTCTTGGCGACATCGACGCCTTTCCCTTCATCGACAGGCCCGCGCCGAAAAGCATCAAGGATGGCATCGACATCCTGCTGGAGCTGGGGGCAATCGATCGGGAAGAAGATGAATCGCTGCGAAAAAGCGATCCCTGGCGGTTGACGGAGCGCGGGCGGATTATGGCCCGGCTTCCGATCGATCCCCGGATCGCCCGGATGATTCTTGAAGCAAAGAAGGAAGGATGCCTGCCGGAAATTCTCATTATCGCGGCGGCGCTCAGCACTCAGGACCCGCGGGAGAGACCGGCAGAGAAGGAGGCGCAGGCGGACCAGATGCATGCCATCTTCAAGGACCCCGCGTCTGATTTCGTCTCACTTCTGCGAATCTGGCAGCGCTGCCAAGGCGCCGGGGATTCCTCGAAAACGCAGAACCGCATCCGCCGCTTCTGCCGGGAGCACTTTCTATCATACCGACGCATTCGTGAATGGCGGGATGTCCATGACCAGCTCCGGACGATCCTGACGGAACAGAAATTTCTTTCGGCAAAGTCGGATTCAACCCAAAAAGAGGGGGTCGAACTCTACAATGCGATCCATCGTTCCATCCTGAGCGGCTACCTTGGGCATATTGCGGTAAAAAAAGAGAAAAACCTCTACACGGCGACACAGGGAAGGCAGGCGATGATTTTTCCGGGATCAGGCCTCTTCAACCGCGCCGGGAACTGGATCGTCGCGGCGGAAATGGTGGAAACTTCACGCCTCTTCGCCCGGACCGTGGCGAACATCGAAACGGCATGGCTGGAGGAGCTGGGTGGAGCGCTCTGCCGCCGCACCTATTTTGCCCCGCACTGGGAGAAGAGCCGGGGCGAGGTGGTCGCCTCCGAACAGGTAACCCTTTTCGGCCTGGTGATCGTCCCCGGCAGGTCCGTCTCCTACGGTCGCATCGATCCCGTGGAGGCCTCCCGGATCTTTATCCGGAGCGCCCTTGTGGAGGGTGAGGTTCAACCCCCTCTCCCCTTCCTCTTTTCCAACCAGGCGCTGATTGAGAAGATTGCCGGCATGGAGGAGAAGGTCCGTCGCCACGACCTTCTCGTCAGCGAGGAGGAG
>CAIUXU010000486.1 GCA_903903205.1 uncultured Syntrophobacterales bacterium | reverse complement strand
CCCTATTAATTCGGAATTAATAGGGGCTCTGTCCCTAATTAATCCCGACATTACTGTAGGGCTGTCGGGGCAGAAGCTCAACCGGGAGTGGTGGGATTATAAGATACTGCCTTCGTTCCGGATGTTTCTCAACGACCCTTCGGGATTCTTCAAATACCGCGTCGGCATACGGGGGTCGGTGAGTCTCTATCCCTGGTCGGGCGGGACCTTCGTGACGGGTATGGAGTGGCACCCTCTCAACACGGTTTCGTCCTCCAATGCCCCCCTGGAGACGGCGGTGCGGACCGACATCGTCCCCTACCAGGAGAACAAGGAGACGTTGGCGATGCTGATGCTTGAGCAGATCGAGAAGCTTCCGTGGCAGATCTACGGGCGTGTGGCGGCGGGGCTTCTGGAGGTGCAGTTTGCGGGGCTCGACGCAGAAGTGGCGAAGCCGTTTTTCGGTGGACGGCTGATGCTGGGTCTCTCAGGCAGCGTCGTAAAGAAGCGTGACCCGAACCAGGCGCTGGGGCTCAAGGAGAACGACTTCAGGGATCGCTATGAGACCGCTTTTTTCAACACGCGCCTAAACATCCCGGAGGTGGAAGCGGCGATCGACCTGAAGATGGGGCAGTTTTTAGCGGGTGATCGAGGGACGCGCATAACGTTATCCAAATTTTTCAACGGCGTGGTGCTGTCGGCCTGGTACAGTGAGACCAATACGGACCTCTTCACGGACAGCTTCAATCGTGGCTACCATGACAAAGGGGTTTCAATTGCGATCCCGCTTCGGCTCTTCACCGGGACGGATTCCAAAACCGTCTATGGAACGTGCATATCCGCCTGGACGCGCGACGTCGCGCAGGACATCGACCACTTCAACACCCACTTCGATTATATCGGCCGCAACACCGATATCTACCTGAAGAAAGACTCCCTCTCAAGAGATTACCGAAACACCGGCTTTAAATAGGGAGGCAGCGGCTCTTATTATGCAGAATGATATCAAGATCATAAGCCTCTCCAGTACGCCCGATTCCCGGTTTGTCGTCTTTTCCGATGCCCACCGTGGCGACGGGAGCGGCGCCGACGATTTTGCCGCCAATTCACTGATCTTCAAATGCGCCCTCGACCATTACCTTGCGGAAGGATTCACGCTGATCGAGCTGGGCGATGCGGAAGAACTCTGGGAAGTCAAACGCTTCGATCAGATCTACATCACCCACACCTCAATTTACCAGCGGCTGGCCGCATTTCATGACAGCGACCCCCAAAAGAGCCGCTACATCAAAATCTGGGGCAATCACGACCTCTACTGGCAAGACAACGAGGAGGTGCTCCGCAGGCTCTTTCCCGGTATCAACGTTTATGAGGCGGCCCTGCTGGACGGGCACATTCTTCTGTGGCACGGCCACCAGGCCGATCCCTCATGCAGCGGAACTTGGGCGCGTGTCAGCAAATTCCTGGTGGGAAAATTGTGGACGACCGTGCAGCGCTATGGAGTCAGGGATCCGACGCGGGCGGCAAACAATCCCGGACGCTGCGACCAGATCGATGAAACGCTTCACAACTGGGCCACCGGAATCATGTCTGACGAGTTCAGCTTTAAGAACGGCACGATCGATACGATCATCGCCGGCCACACCCACCGGCCCGTCTATGAAAACCTCTCCCTCACGGAACGGATGTATCTGGCGCAAGATATGGGAAGACGCGGAGGCCGGAAGCCAAAGCCAGATCGCGCCTATTACAACACCGGCTCCTGTGTTCATCCCCGCTGCATCACGGGCATTGAAATCACGCCGGGTCCGGCGGCGGGAAGCCCGGTTTTCACCCTCGTCAAGTGGGGCTATGCAACCCAAGGCGCGGCGCGCACCCTGACCATCCAGCGCGAAGAGTTGGAAACGATGGGTAAGCTGAAGTGATGATGTTTATCCTGAAAAAGCTGGTCAGCCGATTTTTCTTTCCCCTGTCGTTGGTTATCGGACTTCTTCTACTGGGTATTTTTCTTAAAAAAAGAAGAACAACGGTTATTTGGGCGGGGGTTCTACTTCTTTACACCTTCTCTTTTGCTCCCTTTGGTTACCTGATTTTGCGCCCCCTGGAAAGCCAATATGCATCCATTTCATCGTCCAGTTTGAACAAAGAGGTGCGCTGGATTGTGGTGCTTGGCGGTGGTTCCAAGGGTGATAACGCTCTCACTCCGGAAGACCGGTTGGGCGACTCCAGCTTGAAACGTCTGCTGGAAGGGGTGCGGCTGAGCCGTCTTCTCCCCCAGGCGCGGCTTGTCCTTTCGGGTGGCGATTATCGGGGGATCTCTCCGGACGCCCTGACCATGCAGCAGGTTGCGCTTGATCAGGGTGTGGCCGGGGATAGAATCATGTTAGAGGCCGCGTCCTTCGATACCGGGGATCAGGCCCAATTCTTGAAGGATCGTTTGGGGCAATCCCCCTTCTATCTGGTAACATCTGCCGGTCATATGCCGAGGGCAATGAGGCTGTTTATCCGTTCAGGAACGCAACCGATTGCGGCGCCGACGGATTTTCGAGCGATATGGGCGCCCTTCCAGTTAATAGACTTTTTCCCGCGGGGACAAGTCCTGGCCGATACGGAAAGTGCATTTTACGAATACCTTGGGCTTGGTTGGAGCTTGATCACCATTACCGCAGGCCGATAAGCTTCCGGGCGACGACGACCCGCAGGATTTCGTTCGTCCCCTCGTAGATCTG
>CAIUXU010000485.1 GCA_903903205.1 uncultured Syntrophobacterales bacterium | reverse complement strand
TAGAATCGAACGCCTGACAGGGACGAGCAGGGCAGCACACTGCCGGTTATATATTTGAGGAGAAACGTACCATGCCGGAACTTCCCGAGGTCGAAACGCTTTGCCGTCAGCTCAAAACGATCCTGACGGGAGAAGAGATCCTCCGAATCGAGATCATCGATAGCCGGTTGGAGAAAGCCGAAGAGCTGGCTGGACGGCGGGTCGAAGCCGTCAAGCGTCGGGGAAAATTTTTGCAGATCCTCATCAGCGGCGGCCTGACGGCAGAGATTCATCTCCGGATGTCCGGAAGGCTTTTCTGGCAGAAGGGCGGCGTCCCACGGCTCGGCCAGGCCGACGCGAGCAACAAAGGAGAAGCATTGACCGGTTCCGGAGGAATCACGACTATTCCCCCCGTTCTTGCGTACAGTCGCCTGCTCATTGTTTTTCCCGCCGGAACGCTGGTCCTCATTGATCCGCGCCGGTTTGCGACTTTCACCGTGAAAGCGACGGAGAACACACCGACGCTTGTGGAAGATGCGCTCGGCGGGCTTTCGGCGCGCCGTCTTCAGGAGATCGCCCGGACAAGGCGGCTCCCGGTAAAATCTTTTCTGATGGATCAACGGCTGATTGCCGGGATCGGCAATATTTACGCCTGCGAAATCCTCTTTGCAGCGGGGGTCGATCCCCGGCGACCCTCGGCGGATCTGACGCCGGTGGAATGGCGGAAGGTGGTTAAGATGTCTGTCGCGATCCTCGAAAGGGCTGTCGCCTGTCGTGGAACAACGGTCTCGGACTGGCGGGATCTCTTCGGATGCAGCGGCACGAATCAGGACCATCTCGCGGTTTATGCACGCAAAGGCGAAATCTGCCTGCGCTGCGGCGGCCGAATCGAACGGATCGTTCAGGGTGGACGAGGGACATGGTTCTGCCCAGCCTGTCAACACTAGCGGCATCATCTCCCCGGCTGATTCCCGTTGATTTCCGAAAAGGACTTTGACATCCGTCAACGGGATGTGTAAAGCATCTCTCCGAAGGAGACCAATATGGCGGACATGGCCAAACAGCTTGCCGGGATTCCCCTTTTCAGCGGCCTTTTGCAGGCGCAGTACGAAGCGCTCTCCCGGATCAGCCTGAAACGATCCTTTCTGAAAGGAGAACGGATCTTCTCGGAAGGTGATGAAGGAACAGGATTTTATGTGGTCGCCGGGGGTCGCGTAAAAATTTTCAAGGTCTCTATGGAGGGGAAAGAGCAGATCCTGCACCTCTGCAGACCGGGGGAGACTTTTGGCGAGGTTTCTGTTTTTACCGGGCAGGGATTTCCGGCGGATGCCGTGGCCGCACTTCCGACCACCGTTCTTTTCTTTCCGCGTGCGGCCTTTATCAGCCTTATCCGGCAGGACCCGGCCCTCGCCCTGAACATGATGGCGCAGTTGTCGAAGCGCCTCCGGGAGTTTGCCGGGCTGATCGAAGATCTGTCGCTGAAGGAGGTTCCCGGAAGGCTTGCCAAATACCTGCTCTACCTGGGTGGGCTGGATCGCAATGACGCGGTGGCTCTGGATGTTTCCAAGGGGCAGCTCGCGGCGCTTCTGGGGACGATTCCGGAAACCCTCTCCCGGATTCTCACCAAGCTGAACCACCAGGGGTTGATCCGTTCGCAAGGGGCGCAGATCATGATCCTCGACAGACGGGGCCTGGAGGAAATTGCACAGGAAGGGAAGCGGCTGCCCTGACAAAAGGAGACTATAGGAGGCTTGAAAATGGATGTTATCGATCTTAAAAGCAGGGAAGTATTCAGCCACGAAGGGCGCGGCGTAGCGGCGCTTGTGGATGAACCGCATTTGAAAATCAACCAGGTGGGTCTGGAACCGGGGAAAATCGTGCCGGTTCATGTAGCCGATGCCCCGGTAACGGTTCATGTATTGCACGGCGAGGGAACCTTTTCTGCGGGAGATGAGACCGTTCGGATGGGGCCAGGCAAGCTCCTCCGGATCCAGAAGGGTGTCTCGATGGGAATTCGGAACGAATCGATGGAACCGCTGGTTTTTCTCGTGATCAAGACACCGCTGGCAGATGGGCCGGCCCCTGACTCTCTCCTGGCAACAAAACCGGGGACGTTTGTCAATCTGGTCGATTTTGCGCCGCCGAAGCCGGGGAAGGAAGAGGCCTTCCAGGAGTGGTTTTACAATTCCAGCCAGGTCTTTGCAAAGCATCCGGGATTCATCTCCCGGTCGCTCCTCGGACCGATCGAAGGCGGAAACCGTTACGCAACCGTGATTGAGCATGAATCGAAGGAAACTTTTATGGACATGCACCTGAGCGATGACCGGGAAAACCTTTTCCAGCAGGTTGGGTCACTCGTCCTCGGCTCATCCACGCCGCACTTCTATGAAACGCTCCTGTCGTATCGAAAATAAAAATACCTGCCCGTGGAAGGGTGGTCATCTGAAAGGGAGACGGTATGGATGCAGCGGTGCTGATCCGGAAGGCGAAAGTGGATGGGCGAACAACCTTTACCGAGGCGGAATCGAAGACAATTTTGAGACAATTCGGCGTGCCGGTCGTGAAGGAGTTCATTACCGCCACGCCGCTGGAGGCGGTGGCAAAAGCGGAAGAGATCGGGTTTCCTGTCGTACTGAAAGGGCTCGGAACAAGGCTGACGCACAAAACAGAACGGGGACTCGTCCGGCTGAATCTCAAGGACGCCGGGGAGGTAAGGGAGGCGGCGGCAGAGGTGGCCGGGTCGGCGGGGGCGGATCTGGAGGGGTACCTGATCCAGCCGATGCTATCGGGTCGCCGGGAGTTTGTCGCCGGTCTCTTTCATGACGACCAGTTCGGACCGGTCGTCATGTTCGGCCTCGGCGGCATCTTCACCGAGGCGCTGAACGATGTGGTCTTCCGCATCGCACCGCTCAACAAGCAAGAAGCCGAAGAGATGATCGAAGAGCTTCGTTCGCGGAAGCTCCTCGGGCCGTTCCGCGGCGAGCCGGCGGTGGTCCGGGAGCAGCTTGTCGCAACGCTGACGGGACTCTCCCGACTGAGCCTTGAGTTTCCGGATATTACGGAAGTAGATATCAACCCCCTTCTGGTCGGTCCGGACGGGCAGGCTACGGCGGTGGACGCCCTTGTCATTCTGGGCGACCGCCCCCCCGCCAGGACGTACCATCCACCGATCGACCCGGTCGCCATCGCAAAACTGTTCTATCCCCGTTCCATCGCCTTCGTCGGTGCATCCGGAACATTTGCCAAATGGGGGTACATGCTCTTCTGCAATGTGGCCGCGGGCGGATTCAAAGGGCCGATCTACCTGGTCAACGCAAAGGGCGGGGAGATTGCCGGCCAACCCGTGTTCAAATCGGTCGGCGAGATTCCAGGGCCGGTCGATCTGGCCGTTGTGACCATCCCGGCAGAAAAGGTCCCCGACCTGATCCCGCAGTTCAAGGAAAAGGGGATTCGGAACATGCTCCTCATCACCTCCGGCTTTGCCGAAACAGGCGCCGAGGGGCGGCGCGTGGAGGAAGAGCTTA
>CAIUXU010000484.1 GCA_903903205.1 uncultured Syntrophobacterales bacterium | reverse complement strand
GCGGCGATGATCCGCACCAAAGGCGAGGCGGGAACCGGCAATGTCGTCGAGGCGGTCCGCCACATGAGGGCGATGAATCGGGAGATCCGCCAGCTTGCCCATATGCCTGTAGAGGAAGTAACCGGCTTTGCCAAGACGAACGGCATACCATATGAACTGGCTCTCAAGGTGAGGGAACTGGGCCGCCTGCCGGTGGTCAACTTCGCCGCGGGCGGAATTGCGACGCCTGCCGATGCAGCGCTGATGATGCAGCTCGGCTGTGACGGGGTTTTCGTCGGCTCCGGCATCTTCAAATCGGCGACGCCTGCCGTCCGGGCCCGCGCGATCGTCAAGGCGACCGCCTACTTCAACGATCCGGCCAAGGTCCTCGAGGCCTCCATGGGGCTCGGCGAGGCGATGCCCGGAATCGAGATTGCAGCCATTCCCAAGGAGCAACTCCTGGCCGGCCGCGGCTGGTAGGGAGGTTTCCGGAACGGAACCGATGAGCCGTGCTGAATTGAATCCCTCCACCGCAGTGGGAAAGATGATCGGTGTGCTGGATCTGCAAGGAGATGTGTTCGAACATCTCGATCATCTGGAACGCCTCAGTGTTACCGTCCGTCCGGTCAAAAAGGCCGAGGATTTCGAAGGCCTGGCCGGACTGATTCTGCCCGGCGGCGAGAGCACTTGTCTCGCCCGGCTTTTGAAAATCTTTGGCATCGACAAGGTTATCGTCGGGAAATTCCAGGAGGGGATGAAACTCTGGGGCACCTGTGCGGGGGCGATTCTGCTTGCAAAATCGGTTGTGGGCGAGGCGCCACACCTTGGCCTGATCGACATCGCGGTCGAACGAAACGGATTTGGGAGTCAGATGGACAGTTTTGTCAGTGAGGCATCCATCCCGCGGCTTTCCGGGACGCCGGTACCGCTGACTTTTATCCGCGCCCCCAAGATCCTCAGCGTCGGGAAGGGGGTGGAGGTGCTGCTCAGTATTGACGATTATATTGCCGCCGCAGAATCCCCGGATGTTCTGGTGACCATTTTTCATCCCGAGCTGACCCCTTCGCTCGCATTTCACCGCTATTTTGCGCGCAAATGCGGAATTAAGACCGGCGGCAAGGAGAGAGCCATCGATCCCGCCTGGGATAAAACAAGCTGGATGCGTCTCGCTCGAATCACACCCATGGAACGGCGGTCCGCCGAGCCCCTCACGAAGGGATTGCGACAGGAGATTGATTATGGAAATCCTGAAAGGATTTGAAAAGAAGTATCTGCGGGGTCTTGCCCACGACCTGAAGCCGCTCGTCCTCATCGGGAAGGAAGGGATCACGAATGGGATCGTCCATGCCGCTGATGAGGGACTTGCCCAGCATGAACTGATCAAGATCAAGTTCAACGATTTTAAGGAGAAAGATCAGAAGGAAACCCTGATGGGTGAACTCGTTGACAAAACGGGAAGCGCACTGATCGGGATGATCGGCCATACGGCCATTCTCTATCGACCGCAGGCCGACCCGGCAAAGCGGCGGATTAAATTGCCGAAAAAATGAAAGCAGGCTTGTTATTTCATCAGCTCGATGCGGGATCGGATGGTGGAGGCTTTTGCAGCATCTCCTGCCGCTTCGCAGGAGGATTGCAGCCGTTCGAGCCAGACGAGCAGTGGCCGCTTCCAACCATTCAGGGAAGCGGTCTCGACGGCAATCTGAAGCATGGCGTCATTCTCCAGACGGTGGCTGACGGCCAGCCCCGCGGCGATCAGGCGGGAGAGAGGATCTTCGATGGCCGCGATTGAGACGGCCGTTTTTGCAGCATCCCCGCTGCTGAACGCCATCCAGAAAGGGCGGTAGGGTTCCGGTAGCAGCGAAACATCCACCGTCGCCACGTCCCCTTTGAGGAAACGGTAAAAATTACGATTCGCGGGCGCCGCCTCTGCAGCTTCGGTCTTCAGGTACTCGCTTTCCTCCAGCTCTTCCCGAACGGCCACCTGCAGCGCCATCCTTGTAAGCCAGACCTTTCCCAACAGGCCAGCATCGCCGCCTTTTTTTATCTCATCGAGGGCCTTCCTGAAATGGATCTGTGTGATGGTTGGCTCACGGTCGATTAGAAAGTCCTGCTTGAACGTCTCCAACTGCTTATGGCTTGCGGCAATCCAAACCGGTGCTGGCTTGGCGCCGCAACCTGCCAGCAGAAGGGCTGCAAACAGAAAACAGAATAACTTCTTCATGGCAGTTTGATCTCCGGTTTGGTCTTGAAGGGGATCATTCGATCGATCTCGCCGGCGAGCTCGCCGATCGCCGTGACCGTCGCATCCAGCTCGCTCCGAAGCGCCTTCAGATCTTTCGTCGAATCGGCCGCCTCGGCGCTGATTTTGTTGATGTTGTCGAACGTGGCATCGATCTTTACCAGTTTTGCAAGCAGGTCGCGGAGAATGTTCCGAAACTGCGGCAGGACGCCATCCTTGCCATAGAGCTCCCCATCGGTCTTGCCGGCCATTCCGTCAACCCGCTGGAGGATTCCGTCCGCCTTGCCGGCCATCCCATCGACCTGCAGCAGTATCCCGTCCGCCTTGGCAGTGATGTCGCGGAGCTTCTTCAGGGCATCGTGGATCGATTTGACGCTTTCCGGATCGCCGACGGCCATCTCCAGAATGGAATCCCTCTTGGAGAAACGGGCAACCAACGTCTCCACGTCCCGGAGAATCTGGTTCACGTTGCCTTTCGGATCGGCGAGATTCGCGGTTATGCGTTCAACGTTTCCCATGATCCGGTCCGCCTTGTCGATAATCGGCTGCGCCCGCTTGATAATTTCATTGATATCATTGGATTCGGTCAGTTCCTGAATCGTCAGCAGCGAGAGAGGGGGACCGTTGAGGTTGGTCGTCTTGACGAGAATCCGCGGCGAACCGATCAGCGGCTTGTCCAGGATGAACTTGCTGTCCGCCCGGATCATCCGGTTATGGCGCTCCGGGATCTTGATCCGGATGAGGACGGTCCCCTGATCGTTCAGTTCAAGCAAACTGACCCGGCCGATCGTGAAGCCCCAGACGGCGACCGGCATCCCCTCTGTCAGGTTTTCACCGGTCTGCGAGGAGAGGGTGTAGGTATAGACTTTGGAGAACATCCCTTTTTTGTAGGCCACATATCCGATCGAGGCGATGATCAGAAAAGAGGTGATCGTGATGAAGAGCCCTACCTTGAATTCAATCTTCAGCGTCATTCGTTGCCCCGTAGCGTTCTTTTTCCCAGTTATAGTCAAAAATATGCGCCTCTGCAATCAAATCATCGACCTTTCGGAGAGAATTTGTGAAAAATCGTCCATCCTGCAGATCCGGAAGTATCCGGAAGGGGCGGTCCAGAACGACAACGGCGTCGCGAACCATCGCCGCTCGGATGAGCATGATGCAGAAGCGCTCCTCCGCAGCCAGGGATGAATTCCGTTTTTCGGCAGTTGCGGCCATGCCGAAACGTTGCAGAAGATCCAGCGCCAGTTTTTTCGCCTTTTCCCACGGCATGTTCTCGTGGTACTGTCGGATCAGAGCGATGTTGCTCCACACGGACAAATTGGATATCAGGGGAGTCTTCAGGGAGACCAGCCCCAGATTCGGTTTGTGATCGGCCAGAAAACCCTCCAATGCCTTTTTCAGGGCCTCTTCATTTTCGAAGAGCCTCAGATGAATCTTACGATCGATGACAGCACCTCGATGGTTACGATGGCCAGAAAGACCTTGACCATGCCGTTTAAAACCGCAATGGGAATGCTCGTCAGCTCCTGTGAGGCATTCAACCCGAGTCGGATCGGGATCAACGTGATGAAAAATCCGAAGGTCGCACACTTGATCAGCAGGATGACGATATCAAGGACATCGGTGGAATGAAGCAGGGTGTCAACATAGGCGTCCACGCTCGTTCCGAAGATCAGGCTGGAGACGAGTAGCCCGATAGCGAGAACCACCAGCGCAAAAAGGCTGGTCAGGAGGACCATGGAAAGCATGCCGTTAAGAATCCTTGGGATGAAAAGATAGTGGATCAGATCGATCCGGAAACTTTCCAGGGTATTGAGCTCCCGGTTGACCTTCATCACGGCAATCTCGGCGTTGATCGCGGAACTGGAGCGGAGCGCGATCAGCAGCACCGTCACGAAGGGCGACAGTTCCGTGACAACAAAGCCCATCAGCAGCCGTCCCAGGAAGTCTCTTAAGCCCATACTTTTGACCACTTGAAAGGCCATGCCGTTGATCAGGGAACCGAATATTACTGCCACAAAGAGAAAGAGTGGCAGAATCTGGACCGAGGTGTAGTAGAATTGATGGATAAAAACCATGCGCGATGCACTGTTGTACGTCCGGTGGTCGAAAATATTCAGAAAAACACGGATGGCAAATCGAAGCGTGTCCCGCAGCGGCAGGATCTTGTTCAGCGAGGCTTTCCCGATTGTTTCGATGATTGTGCCCATGGCGCCCATCGTCCCAGAAATAGCGAAAAACTGCAAGCAGATGATACTTAATACATTAGCATAAGCCTTATGCGCATGCAAACGATTCAACGCGGGATCGAATGTGATCTAAAATGGAGTGAAGGAGTTGATGGTGGATTATGGTTTTCTTTTCCTCTTGCAATCGGTTCAGGTGTGTGCTAGAAACCGCCAAAATCATCGGGGGGTTTTGATGAGTGGGCTTCAGCCCACTTTTTTTTTCCCGAGGGACGGGGCAGGAGCATGCAAACCCATGCAGAACAGATTAGGCAACTGGCTGAGCCGCTTCTCG
>CAIUXU010000483.1 GCA_903903205.1 uncultured Syntrophobacterales bacterium | reverse complement strand
CTCATGGATCAGAAAAACCATCCGCCGGCTGCGCTGGCTTGGCTCGTCTGGGGCCTCGGCGCAGCTTTTTATTTTGCCGGTTTTTACCATCGGGTTGCCCCTGCCGTCATGACCGATTCGTTGATGGCCGATTTCCATATCGGCGCCGCGGGGCTCGGCAACTTCACCGCCTTTTACTTCTACAGCTATTTTTTGATGCAGGTTCCCACGGGCATTATTGCCGACTACTGGGGACCCCGGAAACTTCTGACCGCCGGAGCGCTGGTGGCCACAATCGGGACCCTTTTTTTTGCCTCCGCCACGTCGATCGTTCCGGCCAATATCGGGCGGCTCCTCATCGGCGGGGCGGTCGGGGTCGCCTATGTGGCCATCCTCCGTCTTTCAACACGCTGGTTTGAGCCACGCTTTTACGCCACGGTGGGCGGGCTCACGCTCCTCTGCGGTGTCAGCGGCGCCGTATCCGCCGGCGTTCCGCTCCATTTTCTGGTGGCCCGCTTCGGCTGGCGGCCTGTGATGTTCGTCGCGGCGGCCGTTCTCCTTGTCATCGGGGCAGCCATCTGGCTGATCGTCCGGGATGACCCTGCCGACCGGGGATACCGAAGCTTTGCCCCTCCGGAGCCGGAGGCCTCTTTTTCACTGGCTGCGCTCCGCAACGATCTGATAACCGTGTTCCGCTATCGGAACACCTGGCTTCTCGCCCTCGTCGGCAGCGGCTTGACGGGATCGGTCCTTACCTTCGCCGGGCTCTGGGGTGTCCCGTTCTTCACGACCCATTACGGGATTCCTGTCGCGGTAAGCTCCGCCATCACTTCGACATTGCTGATCTGCTACGCCGTGGGCGCCATCCTTCTGGGCATGCTGTCCGACCGGATCGGCCTGCGCAAGCCCGTGCTGTTTGCCGGCACGGTCACGGCATTGCTCTGCTGGATTCCGATCCTCTTTGTCCCCGGCCTCCCCCTCTGGCTGCTCGTCTTGATGGTTATTATTGTCGGCCTGGCCAGCGGTTGCGTAACCCTCGGCTTCGCCTTCGTGAAAGAGTCCGTCCCGTCCCGGTTTGCCGGCACGGTCAGCGGGGTTTACAATATGGGTTCGATCCTCGGGGCGATGATCCTCCAGCCGGCCATAGGCTGGCTTCTGGATCTCTTTTGGGAGGGAACCATCACTGGCGGCGTCCGGGTCTACGGCCTGTCCGCCTACCGTTCAGGTTTTGCGCTGATCATCGCCTTCTCGATCCTGTCGGCCCTGGCGATTGGCTTCACAACCGAGACCCACTGCCATCAGGAGGGAGCGCCGGACAAAAATCGCGCCGGATGAGGATCGCTTGATGTTAGAGCCAATTGCAAAACTCAACAAAAGGTGTCACCCACGCGAAAGCGGGGGTCCAGAAATCACTAAAAAGACTGGATTCCGGCTTTCGCGGGAATGACAAGCTCGTAGTTTTGCAATTGGCTCGTTAGCAAAAAAAAGGATTAGGAGACACCATGCCCATCTATGAATTCTACTGCAAGCCCTGCAATACCGTCTTCAGTTTTTTCTCCCGTGGTGTGAACACGACGCGGATCCCCACCTGCCCGGTGTGTCGGCGTGCGCTGAAACGGCAGATGTCGATCTTCGCCAAGGTCTCCCGTGGAAAAGAGGAGCCGGCGGGTGATGACATGCCAGCCGGGTTCGACGAGGCGAAAATGGAGAAGGCCATGGCCATGCTTGCCGGGGAGGCGGAGAACATGAACGAGGATGACCCGCGTCAGGCCGCGCAATTGATGCGGAAACTGACCGACGCGACCGGCATCTCCCT
>CAIUXU010000482.1 GCA_903903205.1 uncultured Syntrophobacterales bacterium | reverse complement strand
TTCTGATCGTATCCATTGTCGGCGGCCTCCTCTGCCTGGATCGCGTCTTCATTCAGACCCTGATCTCGCGACCGATCGTGGCGGCGCCCGTGACCGGCGCTATTCTCGGTGATCCCTACACCGGCCTCATTGCCGGGGCATTCATCGAACTGTTCTGGATTGACCGTATTCCAATTGGCGCTTATGTACCCCCCAACGATACAGTTTCCGCCATCCTGATTGCCGCCTGTGCCATCGAGAGCGGCCGGATTCTGGGCCAACTTCCCCAGGGGTTGATCGCGATGGCCGTTCTTATTTTTGTTCCGTTCGCCTATCTTGGGCAACAGATGGATATCCGGATCATCCGCGGAAACGAGAAATCCGCAAACGAGGCCTTAAAGAATGTCATGGATGGCATCCCTCCCGGCATTGCGCGCAAACATCTTTTAGCGGCCCTGAAAACCTGGCTCCTGTCGGCCGGCCTGATCCTGATTGCAATCCCGATCGGCATCGGCGTCATGACTTGGGGTTATCCCCGTCTCGCGCCCCAGATCACCCGTGGGCTGGAACTGGTCTATGGGCTCCTTCCACTGATCGGGACCGCGGTCGTGCTCAACACCATCCATGTGCGCGGTGCGATTCCTATTTTCTGCGCGGTCTTCCTGTCGGCGACGGTCATTCTCCATTACATCCGGATTTTTTAGAATCATGGAAAATGATAACATCCGAATTGGAGAGTGCGAGGAAGGGGATATTAGCGAAATCATCGCAATCGAAGGTGATTCTTTTCCATCTCCCTGGTCGGAGAACATTTTCCGCGGCGAGATGAAAAACCCTATCGCCCGGATACTCGTATGCAGGGATCAGCGGCTGGCAGGAAAAACAGTCGCGGGTTACGTCGTTTACTGGCAGGTGGCGGACGAGATGCAACTCCACAACATCGCGGTCAGGAAAGACCAGCGGAAGAAGAGGGTTGCTTCCCTGTTGTTGCGGGAGGCAATTCGGGCTTCACAGTTGGAAGGGGCGCGATCGGTCACACTTGAAGTTCGCCGCTCCAACCTTCCGGCGCAGAATCTGTACGAAAAATTCGGGTTTTTGGTGAAGGGCGTACGTCCCGGTTATTACTCCGATATGGGGGAGGATGCGCTGATTTTCTGGGCGGATCTGGATCGGATTGGGCCAGAAAGAGAGCATGCCCGGGAACCGGCAAAGAACCGCCAAGCAAGGAATGACGACCATGACTGAAAAACCATCCGTAGCCATCGGGCAGGTGATCGAAAACCGGAGCGTGGCCCCCGGCCACTTCCTCCTGACCATCCGGCTTCCCCTCTCTTTTGAGACCCCGATCCCGGGGCAATTCGTGATGATCCGCGATCCGGATCGGAGAGAGCCCCTTCTTCCTCGGCCGATTAGCGTTTACGGCTTTCAACGGGAAGAAGATCATGCGATCCTGAATCTGCTCTGCCGCGTCGCCGGGCGGGGCACGGCCCTCTTTTCCCGGATGAACCCCGGCACAACGCTTACAGTTCTGGGTCCTCTCGGCCGCGGGTTTACGATCGATCCCGATGTCCGACAGCTTCTTCTCGTGGCCGGCGGCGTCGGGGCGGCGCCGCTGGCCTTCCTTCTCCAGGAAGGCTCTTTACTGAAAACCCTTTTCGGAAAACAGCAAGTTACGGCCTATCTCGGCGCCGGAACGGCGGAACTCCTGACCGAACTAAACCGCTTTCAGGGCTTCTGCGACCTCCGGACAGCCACCGACGACGGAAGCTGCGGATATCACGGGAATGTCACCGGGATGCTGGCGCATGACCTGGAAAGATACGACCCCAAGAGCACGCTCATCCTGGCCTGTGGTCCGGGAGCCATGACCCGGTCACTGGCCCTTCTGCTCCGAGACACAGGAATCCGCTGCCAAGTTTCGCTTGAGGAGAAGATGGCCTGTGGCGTCGGCGCCTGCCTGGGATGTGTGGTAGCCATCCGGGACGGGGAGGGGAAAACCGCTTACCGGAGGGTCTGCAAGGACGGCCCGGTATTCGATATC
>CAIUXU010000481.1 GCA_903903205.1 uncultured Syntrophobacterales bacterium | reverse complement strand
TGAAAGCTCCCGCCGAGAATACGGGAGAGGGATCTCACTTCCACACCGGAACGGGAAAAGAGCGTCCCCGGAAAGGAGTTGCCGAAATTCAGGCAGTCCGCCACCCCTTTGACATTGGCCACGATGTTCTTCAGCGCGCCGCACGCCTCGGCCCCGACGGTATCGAAGTTATAAAGAGAGGTCAGCTCCCGACGGTTGGCGCCGACAAATTCCTTCCGGACAGTCCGGCAGATCGACTTCGCCCCCGCTACCGTAAGGCAGACCGGATTTCCCAAAGCGATATCCATATCGAAAAAAGGCCCGCCGATTGAAACCACGGTGAACCGGTCCTTCAGTTTGAAGAAATGGTTCCGGAGAAGCTGGGAAGGGGTGATCAACTGACGGGTCGTTTCGACCGCCGTAAGCCCTTTGATCGCCGAAATAAAACAGGTATTCGTGACTTTATGCTGGAGAATCGGCTCTACCTGATTGAGAATCTCCGGAAGCCGGTCCATCGTGACGGAGAGAAAGATGAAATCATTCTCCTCAACGACCCGCTCCAGATCGTTGGTCGCGAAAACCTTCGGTGAAAGGCGGGGAACCTGATCCATCCCGCCGAGACGCCCTGCGAGGTCTTCGGTCAGGTGCCGCGGATTCAGGTGTTCCCGGTTGATCGCGTTGCAGACGCCGGCGTCATGGTAGTAGAGGATCACCCGTTTGTCGTCCCGGCCGAATTTATAGGCAAACGCGGTCCCGAGGCGCCCCGGCCCGATAATGGCAATCCTGTCCGTCTCCAAAGGCAAACCCATCAGCATAATATCACTCTTCCAATACCTCGCGGGCGATCACGATCCGCTGCACCTCGGAAGTTCCCTCGTAGATCGTGGTAACCCGTGCGTCGCGGTAGAGCCGTTCCACCTTGTACTCTTTCATGTAACCGTAGCCACCGTGAATCTGGACGGCGCGGTAAGCCGCCCGATTGGCCATTTCAGAGGCGAAAAGCTTGGCCATCGAGGCCTCGCGCTTGAAAGGCAGCCCCTGGTCTTTCTTGTCGGCGGCGTACAGGGTAAGCCAATGGGCCGCTTCGATCTCGGCTGCGGTGTCGGCAATCATCCACTGGATCGCCTGGTACGAGCCTATGTGCTTCCCAAACTGTTTGCGTGTCTTCGCGTACGCAACCGCCTCGTGCAGGCAGGCCCGCGCAATCCCGAGAGATTGGGAGGCGATCCCGATCCGGCCGCTGTTGAGGGCGACCATCGCAATCTTGAAGCCAATGCCCTCCTTGCCAAGCAGGTTTTCCTTTGGAATCCTGCAGTCGTCGAAGAGGAGCTCGACCGTCTCGGAGGCGCGCAACCCCATCTTGTCCTCTTTCCGGCCGATGCGGAAGCCTGGCGTTCCCTTCGTTAGCAAAAAAGCGGAGAGTCCGCGGTTCGACTTCTCGGAACCGATCCGGGCAATCAGAACAATCACGTCGGCATAAGAGCCGTTCGTGATGAAGATCTTGGTGCCGTTAACCAGATAATGGTCGCCCTTCTCCTCGGCGCGTGTCGTCATCCCGCCGGGGTCAGACCCCGCATCCGACTCCGTGACGGCAAAGGCCCCTAACATCTCTCCACGGGCAAGCGGCGCAAGGTAGCGCTGCTTCTGCTCTTCACTGCCGAACTGGAGGATCGGATCGGAGGAGAGGTTCGTCACCGACATCGTAACCGCCGTGGAGGCGCAGGCGTAGGCGATCTCCTGAAGGGCCAGGGAGTAGCTTACCGCACCCACTCCGGCGCCGCCGTACTCAACCGGGATCATCATCCCCATGAGCCCGAGCCCCCCCATTTTGCGGACGGCCTTTTCCGGGAAAATCTCCTCCCGATCCCACTCTCCGGCGAAGGGCTCCAGCTCCTTTTTCGCAAAGTCGCGCGCCATCAGCCGGATCATCTCCTGCTCCGGGGTTAATTGAAAAGCCATCGCATTCTCCTTTCAGGGAACGTAGACAACAACCAGCAGTTCCGCAGCCTCCGGGTTGGGGTTGCTCAGCTTGTGGTGAAGAGCTGAATTGAAATGGATGCTCTCTCCCTGGGCCAACCGGGTGACATTCTCGCCAATCTGTATGGTAATCCCCCCTTTGAGGACGAAGCCGAACTCCTCTCCTTCGTGGTGAAACTCTACCCCTTTGTGGTCGGTGTGCGGGTCAACCGTGACCAGATATCCCCGCAAGTGCTTGTCCGGCCCCGGCTTGCTAAGAGATGTATAAGCATATGAATCTACTCGCTTCTTATGGCTTTTTGAGCGCCGCTTCGTCGCCTGGGTCTCTCCTTCCGTCTCCAGTTCATCCATGTTCAGCTTGAGAACGCGGCTGAGTTGGAGGACCAGCGACACCGGCGGCACCGTTCTCTCCTCTTCAACCCCTTTGAGGATCTCCGGTTGGTACCCCGTCTCCAGGGCAAGGTCCGCGATGCTCATCTCCATCTTCTCCCTGCCGGCCTTTATCCGCTGGCCGAGGGAGGTCTGCTCGCTTTTCTTTTTGGCCATTTGGCGCCTCCATTGTTTGTGCGTTGCT
>CAIUXU010000480.1 GCA_903903205.1 uncultured Syntrophobacterales bacterium | reverse complement strand
TTGAATCGTCGGACGCCCATCGGGTTGGAGAGATCGGGCAAAGGTGTACCGGGATTTACTTGGAGGAAGCAACCGTTTCCGAGTTGAAGATGGCCTTTTCTGGTTACGAGGGACGATACATCGTCTGCTGCTGATGCTTGAACTTGCCTTGCATATTCTGGATATCACAGAGAACTCGGTCAGAGCCGGTGCGAAAACGGTCTGGATCGAAATCTCGGAAGAGAGTCGGAAAGATCTGTTCTCCTTCGTGATCCGCGATGACGGCCAGGGAATGAGCAAGGCGGTTCTCGAAAAAGTGATGGATCCCTTTTTCACCTCCAAAAAGGTGCGAAGGGTTGGCTTGGGGCTGCCGATGCTTGCGGAAGCGGCAGAAAGGGCTGGTGGCAGGTTCGCGATTGAATCGCAGGAGGGGTTGGGAACAAGGGTTGCCGTGGAATTCCAGCTTTCCCATATCGATCGCCAGCCGCTGGGAGATATTTCAGGCGCCCTCACAGTATTGATCGCCGGAAATGACGGGGTGGATTTCGTGTTCCGGTATCGGTGCGGTGATCGGAACTTCGGGTTCAACACGAAGGAGATTCGGCAGGAGATCGGTGATGTTCCGATCCAACAGGCGGAAGTTCTGAAATGGATCCGGCAGTACATACGGGAGGGTCTGAGCGAGATAGGGACAAGTGCATGAATGTATATCAATACTGCAAGGAGGAAAAAGCGGATGAATGGGGAAAACGCTGAGCTTTTAAAGGAATTTACCGAAGATCAGATTGCAAAGCTGGATGCCATTATCGCCCGGCACAAGGGAAAACCAGGTGGATTGATTCCGGTTCTCGAAGAGGCGCAGGTGGCACTTGAATACCTGCCAGTTCCAGTACAGAAGCGGATCGCAAAAGGGCTGAACCTCCCATTCAGCAGCGTTTACGGCGTGGTCACCTTCTATTCGTTCTTCACGATGACACCCCGTGGCCGGCATACGGTCCGCGTCTGTCTCGGGACGGCCTGCTACGTACGCGGCGGCAAGGCCCTGGCGGATGCGGTCAAAAAGGAATTTGGCGTGGAAGAGGGAGGAACGACGCCGGACCGGAGATTTACCTATGAAACCATCCGCTGCCTCGGCGCCTGCGGTCTCGGGCCGGTCATGGTGATCGGCGAGGATGTCCACGGCAGGATGAAGCCATCAAAGATCAAAGACATACTCAGTCAATACAACTAAAAGAGGTGGATGACCATGGCGAAGTTGAAGATCGAAGATTTGAAAAAAATCAAGGACAGGGTTCATGCCGAAACCGCACTCCGGGATGGCTATAACCGCGTGAAGGTCACGGTCCACATGGGTACATGCGGCATCGCATCCGGGGCGAAGGAAGTGATGGATGCGCTGATGCGGGAAATCGGGGAAGCGGAGGTGTCGGATGTCATGATTACCACCTCCGGCTGTATGGGACTCTGCAGCCGGGAACCTCTGGTTACCGTCGAAATCATCGGGCAGGTTCCGATCAAGTACGAATATGTCAATCCGAATAAAATGAGGCAAATTTTCAAAAAGCATGTCCTGGAAGGGGAAATCCAGACGCCGTTCGTTCTTGCAAAAGGCGCTGAAATTGTTAAATAAACAGGATCCATGCTGCGGTAAGGTTCTTTTCCCTGAAGCCCGGCCAAACGATATGAACATCTGAAGGAGGATGAAACCAACGTGAAACTTTTTCGATCACATTTGTTGCTTTGTGGAGGAACGGGTTGCCATGCATCCGGAAGCCTCGAGGTGAAAAAGGCACTGATTGCCGAGTTGGAAGAACGGGATCTTTCCGATGAGATCAAGCTGGTTGAAACCGGCTGCAACGGATTCTGCGCCATGGGTCCCATCATGGTCATCTATCCGGAGGGCATCATCTACATGGCGATCAAGCCCGAGGATGTTCCGGAGCTGGTGGAAGAGCATCTGATCAAGGGGCGTGTTTTAGAGAGACTGCTCTACCGGGAACCCGTTACGGAGGGAATCATCCCCACGATGCAGGAGATCCCCTTCTTCGCGCTGCAGGATCTGAGGGTTCTCCGGAACCGGGGGCTCATCGATCCGGAGAAGATCGAGGAGTACATCGCGCGTGACGGGTATGCCGGCATGGCCAAGGCCCTGACCGAGATGACGCCGGATCAGATCATCAAGGAGATTCTTGATTCTGGTCTCCGCGGCCGTGGCGGCGCCGGGTTCCCTACCGGCATGAAATGGAAGTTTGCCGCCGCCTCCCCCGGAGATGTGAAATACGTGTTGTGCAACGCCGATGAGGGTGATCCCGGGGCCTTCATGGATCGCAGCGTTCTCGAGGCCGATCCGCATGCCGTTCTGGAAGGGATGATCATCGCCGCCAAGGCGATCGGCTCCCAGCAGGGTTACA
>CAIUXU010000479.1 GCA_903903205.1 uncultured Syntrophobacterales bacterium | reverse complement strand
TACATTGCCCCGTAGTAGATCCCGGCCAGCATGATGAGGGCAGAGACGGGGGGCATCCCGAAAGTGGCAGGCAAGAGAAGAGAGATCCCCGCCAGCGGCCCAATCCCGGGGAGAACCCCGACAATCGTCCCGAACAGACAGCCGATGAAGCAATAGTAGAGGTTCTGGGGCGTCAGCGCGATCAGAAATCCCTGTCCCATGCCGATGAATGCGTCGATCATACCATGTCACTCATTACCCCAGGAAACCTCCCGGCATCGGTACGCCCAAGAGTTTGACGAAACAGAACCATCCCGAGAAGCCCCCGGCAATCCCGAAGAGGATGGCTTTCCACCAGGGATAACGTGACACCCAGAGGAAGAGCAATACAAGGAAACAGGAGCTCGTGATGAGAAAGCCGATCGGTTCGAAGGCGAGAACGGCCAGACCCGTGGCCAGGACGATTTTCACCGGGGTCTTCATATCGCCCCAGAACGGTTCCAAACGTGCGAGATCCTCTGCCGAAGGCCGGGCGGAAACAATTCCCAGGCCGGAAATGACGAGGAGAATCGCCGAAAGCGCGAGCGGAAAGAATCCTGGCCCCGGCTCCTGGAGTCGCCCCATGGGCATCAGGGAAGAAGAGACAACCCCGTACAGGGCCAGCACGAAAATAGTTCCAAAACCGACCCGGTCGGTATTTATGCTCATCACTCGATCCTCGCAGGGTTCATCCCTGATTTTGGTTACGGCAGTTATCCGCCGGAACATCTGACCCTTATTAAACCGCCCAGCCAATTATACAATATAGAAGAGATGGTCAAACCCTAAAATGTGCTACTCGAACGTTGCGCCGGTGTGGGCGGAGCGGACGAGGGCAGCGTAGCGTTTAAGGTAACCTTTGAGCTCCTTTTGAACCGGCTTCCAGCGGCCAAGGCGCGCCTTCATCTCCTCATCCGAAATCAGCAGGGTGAGCTTCTTGCCAGGGATGTCGATCTCGATCCGATCTCCCTCCTGCACTGCGGCGATGGGACCCCCCTCGGCCGCCTCAGGTGAGATGTGGCCGATAGCCGCCCCCCGGCTGCCGCCCGAGAATCGGCCGTCGGTGAGAAGCGCGACATCCCGGTCTCGGCCGATTCCGACAATGGCAGAGGTCGGCGAAAGCATCTCCCGCATGCCGGGGCCACCCTTCGGCCCTTCATAACGGATGACAACGACATCCCCCTTTTGAATTTTGCCATCCAGGATCGCCTGCATCGCGGGCTCCTCCGAGTCGAAGACGCGGGCAGGTCCGGTGTGACGGAGCATAGCGTCGTCCACGGCAGAGCTTTTGACGACGGCCCCCTCCGGGGCGAGATTTCCGAACAGGACGGTCAGACCACCCGTCTTGTGATAGGGATTTCCCAGAGGGCGGATTACTTCGGGGTTTTTGACCCTTTTCCCCACCAGGTTCTCGCCGACCGTCTTGCCGGTGACGGTCATCGCTCCAGTGCAAATCATGCCGCCTTGGGAGAGTTCCTGCATCAGCGCTGGAATTCCACCGGCCTGGTTGAGTTCCAGAAGGTCGTGCGGGCCGCCGGGCGACATGAAGCAGAGGTGTGGGGTTTTGTCGCTGAAGGTGTTGAAGGTTTTCAGTGTCAGCGGAATGCCCGCCTCTTTGGCGATTGCCGGCAGGTGCAGCGAGGTGTTCGTCGAGCCGCCGAAGGCGAGATCTACGCGGAGCGCGTTTTCAAAGGCCTCCGCGGTCATGATGGCGGAGGGCCGCAGGTCTCGCTTCACCAGCTCCATGACCTGCATCCCCGCCTCTTTGGCCAGGCGGATCCGCTCTGCCCAGACGGCCGGAATTGTCCCGTTTCCCGGGAGCCCCATCCCCAGCGCCTCGGTGAGGCAGTTCATCGAGTTGGCCGTAAACATCCCCGCGCAGGAGCCGACGCCGGGACAGGCGCACCCCTCCGCCTCACTGAGTTCCTCCATCGTCATCTCGCCGACCCTGGCCTTTCCCACATATTCGAAAACCTTGATCAGGTCGATCTTCTTTCCTTGAAACTCACCGGAAAGCATCGGCCCGCCGCTGATGACGATGCTGGGGATATCGAGGCGGGCCGCGGCCATCAGCATCCCGGGAACGATCTTGTCGCAGTTGGGGATGAGGACCAGGCCGTCGAATGGGTGGGCCATCACCATCGATTCGACGGAGTCGGCGATCAGCTCGCGGGTGCACAGCGAATACTTCATCCCCTCATGTCCCATGACGATGCCGTCACATACCCCGATCGTGGAAAACTCGATGGGTGTCCCTCCCGCCATCCGGATGCCGGCCTTGACCGCCTCCGAGATTTGGTGCAGATGGAGATGGCCGGGGATGATCTCATTGGCGGAATTGGCGATGCCGATCATTGGCTGCCCGATCTCGCGATCCGTCAATCCCAGCGCCTTGAACAGCGAGCGGTGCGGAGCCCTCTCCAACCCTTTTTTCATACCATCGGAACGCATGACTTTCCTCCTTAATCTTGTTAACCGCCGCCGGTCGGGCGGCTTTCCGCTTCAGCATCATCCCGCACGCTGAGAAGACTCAGGCACGTGTTCGACAGGGTGATCTGTGCGTCACAGTTACCGCATTCCCCTAGCACAAGAACGGTGGAGACACAAGGGCATTAATGTATCCAAAATTGAGGGAAGAGGCATGGGGAGCCCTCGCGCTCGGTGTGCGGATAATAAACGTACAAATATATCAATAGCTATAAAATACAAGATGTTATTCTGTGTAATATTTCTTGACAAGCGGTCGGAGGTATAATAAACAGTCCCTGCTTTTTGTGATAATCCCCAAGAATTGGATACAATGATGGGAAAGAGTCTCTCCGATAAAACAAAGAAAAGCGTTCCCTCCGTCCGGGAGAAGACCTACGAGTATCTCAAATCCGGCATTTTTTCGGGGCGCTTTACCCCCGGCGAGCGCCTGACGGAGGAGCACCTTGCCGAGGAGCTGG
>CAIUXU010000478.1 GCA_903903205.1 uncultured Syntrophobacterales bacterium | reverse complement strand
TGGACTCGATCCGGAAAAGGTGGCCCAGGTCGTCACCACAGGGACGGGACGCAGTTTCGCCGCGGATTTTTTCATCCCTCTCACGTTGAAAAACAGGTTTGATGAAGGTTACCCTGTGAAAGCCGCCTACAAGGACATGATCAGCGCCGCCGAGATTTCCGCGCACAAGGGCATCCCCCTGCCGGTTGTAAACGCCACGGCGGTAACCTTCCAGATGGCCATGGCGGAAGGGTACGGCGATCTCAGCAAGGGCGGATTGATTCGTGTCTTCGAGAAGATGCTCAATACGGAATTCCGGTCCAGCAAGGAGGCGAAATGAATCCTCATCGGGGATTTCCTGAAGATATCACCGAGGCCTATTACCGCGGCCTGATGCATTCCGTGGGGTACCGGAGGAAGGATCTGGACAAGCCGCAGATTGTGGTTGTGAATTCATGGACGGATGTAAATCCCGGCCATCAGCCACTCCGGGAGCTGGCCCAGCGGGTGAAGGAAGGGATCTGGGCGGCCGGCGGATGTCCGTCCGAGTTCGGCGTTCCGGCTCCCTGTGACGGCATGGCCCAGGGCCCCGGCATGCACTACATCCTGCCCCAGCGGGATCTGATTGCGGGATCCATCGAGGCGATGGTTGGGTCGCACGGATTCGAGGGGATCGTGATGCTCGGCTCGTGCGACAAGATCCTGCCGGGAATGCTGATGGCCGCTATCCGGATGAACCTCCCGACGCTTTTCCTGACGGCCGGGGCGATGATGCCCTGCCGGATTGACGGAAAAGTTGTCACGACCCCTGACTTGAAGGAGGCGATCGGCGAGCGCAACAACGGGAAGATCGATCAGGAGACCTTTCTCACCTGGCAGGAGCGGTTTTGCGGCACCTCCGGGACCTGTTCGATGATGGGGACGGCCAACACCATGGGGTGTTTCCTGGAGGCGACAGGGGTTGCGCCTTTCGGTTCGACAACCATGCTGGCGTTCGATGCCGCCAAGGTCCGCCAGGCGCGCGATGTCGGAGAGCGAATCGTGGAATTGACCCGGCAGAAGAGTCCCTTTCGGGATTATTTTACACCGCGCAACCTGGAAAACGGCATCCGGTATGTCTCCGCATCCGGCGGATCCACCAATGCCGTCCTTCATCTGATGGCGTGCGCTTCGCTCATGGAGATGGGGATGACGCTGGACGATTTCGGGAAGATCCAGGCCTCCGTGCCGGTGGTGGGCAAGTACAAACCCTCCTCCGGGTACAACCTCACCGACTTCCACGAGGCAGGCGGCGTTTTGGCCTTGATGGGGGCAATCAAGGAATTCCTGCATCTTGATATTGAGCTTCCCATGGGGGGAAAGCTTGGGGAATATCTGGAAGCTCGGCCGGATCCCGATGGGAAAATCATCCGGACCGCCGACAATCCTTTGGAAGAAGGCGGATGTTTTGCTATTCTGAAAGGCAATCTCGCCCCCGATGGCGCTGTCGTGAAAAAGACCGGCGTCGAACCGGGGATGCTCCGCCATCGCGGAGAAGCGGTCGTCTTCGACAGCGAGGAGGATGTCCGCGAGTTTTTGCTTCATCGTACCGTAAAGCCCGGGTCGGTTCTGGTGGTCCGCTATGAAGGGCCCAAGGGCGGCCCCGGCATGCGGGAGCTTTCCATCCCGGCGGCGATGCTCGTGGGGATGGGCCTGCACACATCGGTCGCGATGGTGACTGACGGCCGTTTTTCAGGAGCGACCCGCGGCCCCTGTGTCGGCCACATCTGCCCCGAGGCGTGGGACGACGGGCCAATCGCTTATGTCCATGACGGCGATCTCATCGAAATCGACGTTCCCGAAGGACGGCTGCAATTGCTCGTTTCCGACGACGAATTGCAGCGACGTCGGAAAGCCGGAGCCAAGAAGCCCAACCACCCGGCTCCAGGGGTGCTGGCTGCGTATCGAAAGACGGTCGGCAGCGCCGACACCGGCGCCATCTGGTTGTAGCAGACGCTAAGTATCACGCCACGCAGAACCTGAGCGACACCGCCCCATTGCGGGCGGTGATCGTCAAATCGAGACCTTTGAATTTCTCCTAAAAGGCGGCAAATCGTCATACCGGCGAAAGCCGGTATCCAGTCTTTTCAAGACCTTCTGGACCCCGGCTTTCGCCGAGGTCCAGAATAAGGGGGTTGTGCAAAGGTCTCAAATCCCCGTCTGATGACGAAGAGGTGCGGCTCTATTTGTGAGAGGACAACTCACGCGCTCCGGACGATCCTGAGGCTCCGTATGGAACACATCCCCCTTATGTTGTTGCTCTTCGTCGTCGGAGTCGTCGCCGGGATTTTGAACGTGATGGCGGGCGGAGGCTCGGCCATCACCCTCCCCATGCTCATCTTCCTGGGGCTGGACAGCCCCCTTGCCAACGGGACCAACCGTCTGGCCGTCTTCATCCAGTGCATTGCCACGATCATCTCGTTCCGACGGGAAAACTATTCGGACTTCAAGACGAGCATGAGACTCGCCGCGTGCGCGCTCCCCGGAGCGGTCCTCGGTGCCATTGCGGCCGTCAAGATGGACAGCCTCCTTTTTCAGAAGGTGCTCGGCATCTTCATCCTCGTCATGGTCGCGACGGTCCTTATCCCCAAGTCCGCGAAGAGTGAACGGCAGGCAGGGGAAACATCGGGCGGATGGATTATTTATCCAGTCATGCTCGGGATCGGGTTCATCGGGGGACTGCACCAGGT
>CAIUXU010000477.1 GCA_903903205.1 uncultured Syntrophobacterales bacterium | reverse complement strand
CTCCAAATCCGGCGGGAAGCTCTTCTTCAGTTCCTCCATCAACTTCTTGGCGCCGTTGGCCGATTCCAGGGCGTTTGTCCCCGGCATTTGATACAGGGCGACCAGTGCACAGGGTTTTCCGTTGAGGCGCCCTTCCTGTTTGTAGTTCTGCGCCCCAAGCTCGATACGGGCCACGTCCTTCACCCGCACAATGGAACCGTCCGGATTGGCGCGCAGCACGATGTTGCCGAACTCAGCCTCGCTCTGCAAACGCCCCTGGGCGCGAACCGTGTAGGTGAACTCCTGCCCTTTCGGCACCGGCTGACTCCCGACCTGTCCGGCCGGGTTGACGGTGTTCTGGGCCTTGACTGCGTTGATGATCTCGGGGATGGTGATGTTGAGCTTGGCGAGCTGGTCCGGTCGTACCCAGATCCGCATAGCGTACTGGCCGGCGCCGAAGACCGAGACGCTGGCGATCCCCTTGATGCGGGTCATCTGGTCGTTGATGTTGATGTAGGAGTAGTTGGCCAGAAAGACGTTGTCGTAGGTGCCATTGGGGGAGGAGAGGGCGAACATGACCATTGGGGCCGAGGTCGATTTAGCCACCGTAACCCCGTAGTTGTTGACATCGACCGGCAGTTGCGATGACGCCTGATTGGTGCGCATCTGGGAGAGGATCTGGTCGGTGTTGGCATTTGTACCCAGTTCGAAGTAGTTGTAGAGGGTCATCGAACCGTCGTTGGCGTTGACGGAGTACATGTAATCCATGTTGTCGACGCCGGACATCTGCTGCTCGATGGGGGTAGCTACCGACTGTTCCACGGTAACGGCGTCAGCGCCGGTGTAGACAGCATTCACCTGAATCGCCGGCGGAACAATGTTGGGAAACTGGGCAATGGGAAGTCCCGACATGGCCACACCGCCGAGGATGACCATGAAGATCGAGATGACCATGGCCACGATGGGACGATTAATGAAGAATTTTGACATGCTGGTCTACCTCTTTCCGCCCGTTGGTGCGGGGTCCTTTTTCTCTGGTGCGTCGGGGGTGAACGGCTTGGGGGCCACCGTTGCGCCGGGGCGAACTTTCTGGGTCCCCTCGGCCACCACTGCTTCTCCCGGCTTCAATCCTTCACTGATGATCCAGTCGGAACCGATCCGCGGACCCACCTTTACCATGCGAATATCAACCTTGTTATCGCTTCCCACCACTGCCACCAGGTATTTCCCCTGGGTGTCGCTCACCGCCCGCTGGGGAATCAGGATAGCCCCTTTCTGCTCCGACATCAGGGCTCTGACGGTGGCGAAACCGCCTGGGCGAAGCACATTCCCGGAATTGGGGAAGAGGGCGCCCACCTTGAGGGTACCGGTGGAAACATCTATCTGCCGGTCTGCCAGGACGAACTTGCCTTTGTGTGGGTAGGCGCTCCCGTCGGCCAGGATCAGTTGCAAGGAGATGTCCTCCATCTTCTGATTGCTGTCCCGCACCGATAAGTATTCCCGCTCGCTGACGTTGATGTACGCCTTGATCGGGTTGACACTGGAAACAGTGGTCAATTCCTGTGAAGAAGTTGGTCCCACCAGGTTGCCGAGCTGGGTTTTGGCAATCCCGGCGATACCTTCCACCGGGGAGGTGATTTTCGTAAAATCAAGATTCAATTTGGCGGATTCCACATTGGCAGTGGCCGCCACGATGGCGGCCTTTGCCGCTTCCACCGAAGCCCGGGCACCCATATCTTTGCCGTTAGCGTCGTCCAGGTCTTTCTGGGAGACGGCATTCTTGGCGGCAAGAGGCTTAACCCTCGCCAGATCGGCTTTGGCGGTGGCATATGCCGCCTCAGCGCGGGCCAGATCCCCTTTGGCCTGGTTCAGAGT
>CAIUXU010000476.1 GCA_903903205.1 uncultured Syntrophobacterales bacterium | reverse complement strand
TGGGTTTGAAGGCAAAGGCGGTTGTTGTTGCGTGCAATACCGCGACAGGCGCCGCGATAACAACCTTGCGGTCAAGATTTTCCGTGCCGATTGTTGGAATCGAGCCCGCCGTGAAACCGGCGGTGGAAAAGACGGCGTCCGGGGTTGTCGCAGTGCTGGCGACCAGCGGAACCCTTGCCAGCGAAAAATTTGGGAAGTTGCTGACCCGCTTTGGCGGCGACGCAGAGATACTGATCCAGCCTTGCGCCGGACTGGTCGAGCAGGTTGAAACGGGTGAACTGCATGGTGAGAAAACACGAGCCCTGACTGCGAAGTATCTCTTGCCGCTGCTGGAGCGAGGTGCGGATACGATTATTCTGGGGTGTACGCACTACTCGTTCCTTGCACCACTCATTCGGGAGATCGCCGGATCCGGGGTTGTGATCGTTGATCCGAACGCGGCTGTGGCCAACGAGTTGCGACGCCAGTTGGAAAGCAATGGCCTGTTGTCCTCTGATCCCCATCCAGGCACGGAACGATTTTGGACAAGCGGCGTACCGGGTGACGTGAAACCGGTCATCGCTCAGTTGTGGAATGCGGATGTTGAAGTGCGGCGCCTGCCGGAACGCTAATGCATGAAGATGGTCTCCCAGTTTTATATTGACTTTTCCCGAGAGCTTCGGTGATAATTCCCGGCCTTTGTTGTTCAATACTTATAGCAATCTTGACAGGAAGCGCAAACACCAAGCCCCGCCCTGTGGGCGGGAAGTCTCATCTGTGACCAAGAACGGTGGTTTTGACCATGCGGATATTCCAGCGGTTTGCAGTTATTTTACTGATTTCACTGTGGTTGAGTTCCGTGGCCTATGCAGACAAGATCTGTCCGGTGGGCAGTGAGATTTACCCCGACAGCGTTCAGTATTGCACCCAGCACGGCAACAAACTGATTCCCAAAAAAAATGCGCCAACTCCGCAGGAGACCAGCCCATCCGTGGCCAGAATTCATCTTCATTATGCGGGCGGCCAGAAGGATGCGTTTGATTTCGGCGGGTTCAACGCTGATTGCGATGGATATGGCAAGGAGGGGAGCAGATACACGGAAAACGGGGCCAGCGTGACCATTCCCTGGCGGGATTTCATCTATATCCTGCCGGAGTACGGCCGGGCAAAATTGAAGAACGGCTATGACGTCGAGAGCGAAAGCCTCAAACGAGGGAACTGTTCCGAGGCTCAGATCCGGGGAAAGGGAAAGAGAAAGGCTACCGTCGCCGGGGATGGGGGAGAGAAGGCAGAAGAAATTGTCGAGATGGCGCTTTCCCGGATCGACGTTCTTTCCTTCGATGAAAAGGGACTGGAAGAGGGTCGGGCCGTGCGGGAGGCGATCATTCAAAAACGGGAAGAAACGAACAAAATCGCCGAGGCGGGAAAGCGGCAGGCGACGGAAGAGGCGGAGAGGCGCGCAGAGACAGAAAAGCGCCGACGGGAGGCCGATGCGGAAGCGGCCAGAAGGATGGACGAAAAGGTCGCCGGTGAGTTTGTCTTTGTCAAGGGAGGCTGTTATCAGATGGGCGATACCTTTGGAAAAGGGCGGCCGGATGAGCGTCCTCTCCATGAGGTCTGCGTGGATGATTTTCATCTCGGGAAATACGAGGTAACCCAGGGGCAGTGGCAGGGGGTCATGGGGCGCAACCCGGCCTATCACAAAAACGGGGATGACTATCCGGTTGAGCAGGTGAGTTGGAACGATGTTCAGGGGTTTATCCTGAAGCTGGGCGAAAAGACGGGTCACTCCTATCGGTTACCGTCGGAGGCGGAATGGGAGTATGCGGCCCGCAGCGGTGGAAAACCGGAGAAGTATTCCGGCGGAGCCGACGTTGATGCCATGGGCTGGTATCAGTCCAACTCGGGAGGAAAGGCCCATAATGTGGGGACGAAAGCGCCGAACGGTCTGGGGATTCATGATATGAGCGGGAATGTCTGGGAGTGGGTTCAGGACTGGTATGGCAGCGGCTATTACAGCGGAAGCCCCCGGAACAATCCGAAGGGGCCTTCGTCAGGCACGCACCGGGTCGCCCGCGGCGGCGGCTGGTCGGCCGAAGCGGAAAGTTGCAGTTCGACCGATCGCGAATACCTCATCCCTGCCGGTGGGAACAATTTCATGGGATTCCGTCTCGTCAAGGTGCGATGAAATCTTGTTCCCGAACCGACAGGCTTTTTGACGGCAACGGCCCTTTTTTAAGGGCGGGATGGTTGTGCGGGAGAGATAAATGATGCGGGAGAGGGGAGGGACCATGCAGGTGTTTGGGCGGCTTGCGTTTGCTTTATTTATCCTGCTGTGGCTATGTCCCGTAGCCTATGCGGAAAAATATTGTCCGGTGGACGGCGAGGCCTACCCGGATAGCGCCCGCTACTGCGGAACACACGGCAACAAACTGGATACGAAAAAACCGGCCCCTTCAAAATCCGCTTCCTCAAAGACCGCCGCCCAACGATCGCCCGAGACCAACCCGGCGGCTGCGTCAGGTACGGCAAAGATTTACATTTACTACGATGGTGGCCAGAAAGAGGTATTTGATTTCAGTGGGCTCAATACGGATTGCGATGGTTACGGCAAAGAAGGAATCACCCCTTCCGCAAAGGGAGTCGGTGCGATCATTCCCTGGCGGGATGTCAGCTTTTTACTTCCGGAGTTTGGCAGGGCGCAGTTGAAAAACGGCAATGTTGTCGAAAGCCCGAATCTGAACCGCGGAAGCTGTCCCGGGGGCCGGATCAAGGAGATAAGAAAGAGAAAGGTTATGGTTGCCGGTTATGAGGCAGAGAAAGGGGAAACGATCGAAATAGCGTTGTCCCGAATGGAAGTTATCTCCTTCGATGGAAAGAGGCTGGAGGAGGGGCGAACCATGCGGGAAGAGCTTGCCCGAATCCGGGTTGAGCAGGATCGGCGCGTGGAGGAGGAGGCCAAAAGGGTTGCGGAGGAGGAAAAACGGCGATCGGAGGAAGAGGCCAAAAGACGTGCGGAAGTGGAGGTTTCAAAGAAGTTTTATGAAAGGGTGGCGGGGGAGTTTGTGTTTGTCAAGGGAGGCTGCTATCCCATGGGCAATTCTTTTGGGGGGCGGCGGCCGGATGAGCAGCCTGTCCATGAGGTTTGCGTGGATGATTTTCATATCGGAAAACACGAGGTGACCCAGGGGCAGTGGAAAGCGCTCATGGGGAACAACCCGTCTGACAATAAGGGCAGCGACAATTATCCTGTTGAGAAGGTGAGCTGGAACGACGTTCAGGATTTTATCCGGAAGTTGAACGACAAGACGGGATACTCCTACCGATTGCCGACGGAGGCTGAATGGGAGTATGCGGCCCGCAGCGGCGGGAAACCGGAGCAGTATTCCGGAGGCGTCGACGTTGATGCCGCGGCCTGGTATCAGTCCAACTCGGGAGGCAAGACCCATAACGTGGGGACGAAAGCACCGAACGGTCTGGGGATTCATGACATGAGCGGGAACGTCTGGGAGTGGGTTCAGGACTGGTATGACAGCGGCTATTACAGCGGCAGCCCCCGGGACAATCCAAAGGGGCCGTCGTCGGGAACACACCGGATCGGCCGTGGCGGAAGCTGGTACAATGATGCAGGGTTTTGCCGCTCGACGAATCGCTACCGCTACTCCCCGGAAATCCGGGATGATTTCCTGGGGTTCCGTCTCGTCAAGATGCCATGATTTTTTTCTTCCAACATTTTGAAGTTCCTCTTGACAAGGCACAGATTCCTTGTTAGGGGAGCCCGGAACAGGTTGTTGTCGGTCCCGTTGAACACCGGGAATGGTATTCCGGCTCTTGTCCGGATCTGTTATCAGTTACACTTTATAAAACCAGGCAGGGGGGCGTATGTTCATCTGGCTTTTCCACCGCATCAGCGGCGTGACCCTGATCGTTCTTTTCGGAATCAAGATTCTCACCAGCTATTTCCTGTTTACGAAAGACAAGAAGCCCGACTGGGCGCTGAGCCTGCACAGGCACCCCGTTCTGGACATTCTCATCCTGATCCTTTTCACCTTTCACAGCATGTATGGTCTTCGAACGGTCGCGATTGACCTCGGCTACCGCAAGGAGAAGGAGTTGTTTTGGATAGCGAACGTCGCCGCAGCCGTCATTTCCGTGGCGCTGATCACTCTCTATTTCCAATTTTCATAGGACGCGGGCATGCTGAATCACGATATCCTCATTGTCGGCGGCGGTTTGACGGGACTCAGGGCGGCCGTCGGTCTGTGCGACCGGTTCGACGTGGGGCTGATCTCCAAGGTCTATCCAACCCGATCCCACTCCATCGCCTCGCAGGGAGGCCTCAACGCGGCCCTGACCAACAATCCCGAGAGCAGGGATGATTCCTGGGAAAAACACACCTTTGACACCATCAAGGGGAGCGATTACC
>CAIUXU010000475.1 GCA_903903205.1 uncultured Syntrophobacterales bacterium | reverse complement strand
GGGGTTCTCCCCGGGATTGGGCCGCTGGCGGGGATCTCTCTTCTCTTGCCTGCCACTTTCGGGATGCCCCCCGTCTCTGCCCTCATCATGCTGGCCGGGATCTACTACGGGGCAATGTATGGCGGATCGACCACCTCCATCCTGATGAACATCCCTGGCGAGGCGGCATCGGTCGTCACATGCATCGACGGATACCAGATGGCGCGGAAAGGGCGTGCAGGAGCGGCCCTCTTCATCTCCGCCTGGGGTTCCTTCATCGGTGGAAATCTGAGCGTTCTCGGGATCGCGCTTCTGGCCCCTGCGCTGGCCGATTTTGCCGTGAAATTCGGTCCTGCCGAAATGTTTGCCATCATGGTCCTGGCCATGATGCTCGTGGGTTACGTCGGGAGCGGATCGGTGCTGAAGACCATGTGCATGGTCGTTCTCGGGCTCTTCCTGGGCACGATCGGAATGGACACCATGACGGGATACCTGCGGATGACTTACGGCGTCAAGGAGTTGGCCGATGGTATCGGCTTCATCCCGGTTGCGATGGGGCTCTTCGGGATTGCTGAAATCCTCTCCTCCACCCAGGATACACTCGTTCGGGAGGTGCTCAAACCGAAGCTTAGGGAGCTCCTTCCGAACCGGGAAGAGCTGAGGCGCTCCCTGGGGCCAGTATGCCGCGGCTCCGTGCTGGGTTTCTTCATTGGTCTTCTTCCCGGGGCGGCCCATATCATTGCGGGCTTTGCCAGCTACGCCCTGGAGAAGAAGCTCGCGGCCCATCCCGAGGAGTTCGGCTCCGGTCGGATTGAGGGTGTTGCCGGCCCGGAGACAGCCAACAATGCCGCCACCGGAGGGGCGATGATCCCGTTTTTATCCCTGGGAATCCCATCGGGACCGGCGACGGCGGTGATGATGATCGCCCTGCTCATCCACGGAATCAAGCCGGGTCCTTTGCTTATCCAGGAGAATCCCGAGGTCTTCTGGGGAGTGATTGCGAGCATGTATATCGGCAACGTTGTGCTTCTCATTCTGAATCTGCCCCTGGTCGGCCTCTTTGTCAACCTGCTGCGTATTCCGTTTCGCCTTCTGTTTCCGATCATCCTGACGATCTGTCTCATCGGAGTCTATTCGGTTAACGCGAGCCCCGCGGAGCTCTGGATCATGCTGATTTCCGGTCTTGTCGGATTCGTGCTGCGGCGGTTTCAGTTCGATGTGGCGCCCCTGATTCTCGCCCTGATCATCGGCCCCATGATGGAACTCGCTTTCCGCCAATCCCTGATGATGTCGGGCGGCAATTTCACGGTTTTTTTGGGGAGCCCGATTTCGGTCACCCTGATTTCGCTTTCGGTTCTGCTGTTTCTGGGAAGTCTGTTCAAACCCCTGCTGGCGGCTCGTTCGACAAACAACGCATCACCAATCAAGAAGTGAAAGGAGAATTATATGAATCGACGCTCTCTGCTGTTTCTCATCGTGATCCTGCTTTTTATCACTCCGGCGCTGGTCCGGGCAGAGGAGTATCCTGCCAGGCCCATTACGCTCATCAACCCCCTCCCGCCTGGCGGAACCCTCGACCTTCAAGGCCGCGCCTTTGCGGCCGTGGTAGAGAAATACCTGGGGAAACCGATGGTGGTCGTCAACAAGATTGGAGCGGCGGGGGCGGTTGGTTCCCTGACCGTCGCGCAGGCCAAACCGGACGGATACACGCTCGGGTTGGGGTGGTCGGCCCAGACGGCGCTCATCATCAACGAGATCATCGAAGGTCGGAAGCCCTCCTTCACCGCGGATGATTTCATCGTCCTGGGCCGCTTCACCGACAGTTCGCCGGTTTTTCTTGTTCCCTTCAACAGCCCCTGGAAGACGATGAAGCAGGCTCTTGAGGAGATAAAAGCCCATCCCAATACCTATTCATTCTCCTCGGGTGGCATCCAGAGTATCAGCCATCTGCCGATGGAGGCCCTGATTGTTGAAATGGGTCTGAAGCTTCGCCATGTCCCCTTCCAGGGGGGAGGCCCGGCCTTTACCGCCCTGATCGGGGGCCATGTGCTGTGCAGCGCCCAGTTTCCTGGGACTTCCCTGCCCAAGATCAAGGCCAAGCAACTGCGGGTTCTGGCCTCGTTCAGCGAGAGCAGGCTCAAGAACTACGAGGAGGTGCCCACGTTCAAGGAGCTGGGGTACAATGTCTTCCACTCTTCCTGGGTCGGCATGGTGGCCCCAAAGGGGACCCCGGCGCCGATTGTTGAAAGATTGAGAGCGCTCGTAAAGCAGGTGACCAGCGATCCGGTATTCGTGGATGTGATTGAAAAGGCGGGCGATGAGGTGGACTACGCCGACGCCGAAACGACCCGCAAAGCCTGGGGAACCGAGTACGAACGGCTGCAAAAACTTTTGTCGCGTATGGAGAAGGAGAAAAAGCAGTAGCAGAGGATCCGGGAGGTGAATCTCGCGAACTTCTTCGGCAAAACTGCAAAGAGAAATTGTGCGTAAATCAAAAGACCCAAAGGAGAATGGCAATGAAGTTCAGATTTGACAAGAATGTATCGGCGCTGTTGGAGGGATCCATCGACATTCACATCCACTCGGCCCCCGATGTTTATCCGCGGCTGCTTAACGACGTAGAGCTCGCCTTGTCCGCTAAAGAAAACGGCATGCGGGCGATTCTGGTAAAAAATCACTATTTCGAGACGGCCGGACGCGCACGGCTTGCAAGCGATGTTGCAGACTTTCCCGTCTTCGGTGGGATTGTGCTCAATCTCACAAACGGCGGGCTGAACAAGCACGCAGTCAAGATGGCCCTGAAGATGGGGGCCAAAGAGGTTTGGATGCCCACGGTACATGCCGACTATTTCGTCAAAAACAAGAGTCATGTGGCGAACCTTGCAACGGAAATCGGCGCCGATGTTCAGGGTCTTGTTCTGGTCAAGGAAGACGGCACGCTTAAAGATGAACTTTACGAGATCTTCGATATCATCAAGGAGGCCGACGCGATCTTCGCAACCGGCCATGTCACCAAGGAGGAGGCGAAGCTGGCCGTCCGCGAAGCGGCCAAACGTGGGGTGAAAAAGATCATCGTCACCCATCCGGCCGCTACCTTTGTTCACTACAGCGTCGATGAGATGAAGGAGATCCTGGATCTGGGCGCCACCTTCCTCGAACACACATGGAATGACGTGACCCGTCAGGTATCCCATCCGCTACAGATCTCGGTTCTGTTTGATATCATTAAGGCTGTTGGCGCTTCACACTGCATCATGTCCACGGACGCCGGCCAGTGGCTCAACCCCCCGGCTGCCCAGCAGATGGGGATCTATATCAAGGAGGCC
>CAIUXU010000474.1 GCA_903903205.1 uncultured Syntrophobacterales bacterium | reverse complement strand
GCTCGATGATGGCCGTTCCGCTGATATCCCGGGACGAAGTGATCGGCGCCCTGCACTTTCGCTCCAAGAAGCCGAATGCCTACACGGAGCAGGATCTCAGGCTGGCGGAGAAAGTCGGAATGCAGATCGCCGGCGCTATTGCCAACGCGCAGCTTTTTAAGGAACTTCAGAAAACAGAGGAGTCATTACGTGAAAGCGAGTTGCGATTCCGGGCGATCTTCGAGCAGGCGGCTGTGGGAGTGGCGGAGATGGAGATCGCAACGGGCCGTTTCCTCACCGTCAACCGGCGGCTTTGCGATCTCGTTGGGAGAACGGAGAAGGAGCTGTTAGCGACCACCTTCCTTGCGATTACGCATCCGGATGATCTCCGCTTGCATTTAGAGGGCATGGCGCTGCTGACGGCCGGAAAACTCGCGAATCTTACGCTGGAGAAGCGCTACATCCGGAAGGACGGGGCGATCATCTGTGTCAGCATCGTGCTATCGCCGCTATGGAAGTCTGGGGAGCCGCTCAGTCGCAACATCATCGTCGTTCAGGACATCACCGAGCGCAAGAAGATGGAGGGAGCGTTGCGGGATGTATCCGAGCGTCTGGAGTTGGCCGTAAGCGTGGCGGAAGTTGGCATCTGGGACTGGGATGTCATCAACAATTGCTTCACCTGGGATGCGGCAATGTGCAAACTCTACGGCATCAAGCTTGATAAATTCAGCGGGGCCTACGAGGCATGGAAAGCGGGGCTTCACCCGGAAGATCTGGAGGAGGCACACGAAGTGATGCAGCGGGCGCTTCGGGGAGAGAGGGAGTTCAATCCCGAGTTTCGCGTCGTCTGGCCGGATGGAACCGTCAGATGGATTAAGGCCAATGCCCTGATCCAGCGTGATTCGGAAGGCAGACCCTTGCGGATGACAGGCACGAACTGGGACATTACCGCGAACAAACTTGCGGTGCATGCCGCCGATGAGGCCAACCGCGCGAAGAGCGCGTTTCTGGCCAGCATGAGTCATGAAATTCGGACGCCCATGAGCGGGGTGCTCGGTATGACCGGGCTGCTTCTGGATACACTCCTCACAAGCCAGCAGCGAAACTATGCGGATAAAATCCGGATCAGCGGCGTATCGCTTTTGGCCGTCATCAACGATATCCTCGATATTTCGAAGATCGAGGCCGGAAAGATAACCCTCGAAAGTATTCCCTTCTCCGTGGAAGCGGTGATCGGCAATGTGGTCAATCTCTTCGAACCCCTGGCGGCGGAGAAGAAGATTGGGCTCCACACGACCATCGATCCGGAGCTTCCCGCAGCCCTGCTGGGCGACCCCCAAAGGCTGACCCAGGCGCTCAGCAACCTGGTGGGGAACGCCATCAAGTTCACGACTTCAGGCGACATCCGTGTTGCGGCCCGTTTCCGGCGGCAGAACGCGGCGGAGGTGGAGCTGGAGATTGGTGTACAGGATGCGGGCATCGGCATGGCGGCGTAGGAACTATCGCGCCTGTTCAAGTCATTCAGCCAGGCCGACGCTTCCACGACCCGCCGCTTCGGGGGATCAGGCCTTGGGCTTGCGATCAGCCGGAGTATGGTCGAACTTATGGGGGGAACGCTGCAGGTGGAAAGCGTTTCCGGCAAGGGAAGCCTCTTTACGATCCGTGTTTCCTTGCCGATCTCCACAATGGGGGAATTACCGGTGTGCTCAATTCCCGGGAAGAGACTTCAAAGCCGTCCGCAAGCGCGATTTACCGGTGTCCGGGCGCTGGTGGTGGAGGATCACGCGATCAACCGGGAGATTCTTGTCGAACTGCTGCGGCAGCTTGGGATCGAGGCGGAGATGGCGACAAATGGCAGGGAGGCCGTGGAGATGGTCCGTGCAGGGGTCTATGATATCGTGTTTATGGACATCCAGATGCCGGAGATGGACGGCATTACGGCCACCCGGAAGATTCGGAAGCTGGACAGGGTCGGCGTTGACCGTATTCCCATCCTCGCCATGACGGCCCACGCCTTGACCGGCGACCGGGAGAAGAGCCTGGATGCCGGAATGAACGATCACCTCATCAAACCGATCAATCCGGGCGCGTTGGGCGCGGCGCTACGGCAGTGGCTTCCCCCGGAAAAATGCGCTTCCGGCGCCGCTACAGTTGCCGTCGCCGACGATCAACCTGTTCCGGCTACAAAACCCAACCTCCTCTCGATTCCGCAATTGTCGGGTCTGGACGTGAAAGAAGGGATAGACCGGCTGGGCGGCAACAAGGAATTCTATCTGAAGATGCTGCGCAATTTTGTCGCCGTGGACGGGTACAGGGAAACGCCGGCGCAACTGCTGCAGGAGCTGCGGGCGGGCCAGCGGGATGAGGCGTTGCACCGGGTTCATGCCGTCCGGGGAGTTGCCGCGAATCTCGGCGCAAATGAGCTGGCGGCAGCCGCCTCGGAGCTCGAAACGGCCTGCCGGGCGGCGGGGAATATCATTCCTTTTTCGCTGGGCGAGCCACTGCGGGTCTTCATCGACTCTCACGAGGCGTTGATGACGGCCATCGGCGCCCTCCTTGTCCACCAGCCATCCACCGTGCCTAAACCAGAAGGTCCGGCGGGAGATATGGCCGAACTGCAGCCGTTGCTGGCGGATTTGAAGAAGGCCCTGGCGAGTGATGAACCCCGACCCTGCAAGGGTATTCTGGCGGCGTTGCTGCAAAAGAGCTGGCCAGAAGAGCAGCAGAGCCTGCTTGCGGAACTAAACCGCCTGGTCAACCGCTACCGCCTCCCGGAAGCTTTTGACCTTCTGGACTCGGGGATGTCACGGGGCGAGACGAGGTCCTCGCCCTGCAATTGACGGAAAACCTCCAGCGCGCGGACCTCGATCCGATTGATACGGCGCAGGCGGTGGTTGAATACATCAAGGCCCGGCACGGGGATGAAGCGTTCGATATTGACGGGATT
>CAIUXU010000473.1 GCA_903903205.1 uncultured Syntrophobacterales bacterium | reverse complement strand
TTTCATGGAAACGAAAAAGACAATTCGTATACTCATTGCCAAGATTGGCCTGGACGGGCATGACGTCGGCGCCAAGGTACTGATCTTCTGGCTCCGGGACCAGGGCATGGAGGTGATTTATACGGGATTGCGTCAGAGTGTGGAGCAGGTGGTGGAGGTCGCCCTTCAGGAAGCGGTGGATGTGATTGGGGTGAGCATACTTTCGGGATCGCATGTCTCGATTGCGAAAAAGTTGCTCAAGAGAATCCATGAGCGCGAGCTGGATGATGTTCTGGTCCTCTTTGGTGGGACAATCCCGAAGGATGACATCGCGGTTTTGAAGGGCGCCGGTGTGCATGGTGTTTTTCCCTCGCATGCAAAGCTCGAGGAAATATCGGCATTCATCAAGGAAAATGTCAAACAGGCTGGAAAAAAGGGGGACAGCTCCCGATTTTTGCAGCAAACAATTGGGAGCTGTCCCCCCTTTTTCCAGGGCATCGCTGAGCGGATCAGGCATCGGGAATCCATGGACAAGATCATGACAGCCGAAGAGGCTGCCCTGCTTTTCCGGGATGGGATGCTGGTTGCAACCTCGGGGAGCACCATGGGTTTCCCCAAGGCCACATTTGGGGCTCTTGCGGAGCGGATCAAGGCTGAGGGGGGGATCAAGATCGACCTCCTCTGTGCCGGTCCCTTAAGTTCCGAATTTGAAGATGTTCTTTTCGAGGCCGGGGGTATCCGGAGACGGATCGGCGCCGTCGGTGGCGAGAAACTCAGGGGAGGCATCAACCGCGGCGAGGTGATCTTCATCGAAGGCAAAGGGTCGTCACTGCCGCTCCAGGTAAAACGGGGATGGTTCGGCCCCTTGGATATGGCGGTGATCGAGGCGGTCGGTCTGACAGAGACCGGCCAGATCATCCCCTCGACGGCGGTCTATGATGCTCCGGAATGGATCGCAACCGCCTCCCAGGTCATCGTGGAGATCAATCTGAACCGTCCGCTGTCTCTCGAAGGACTGCACGACATCTATCCGCGTGGAGACGACCCCATTCCGGTCGTCGGCAACAGCAATCCCCTCAAGCGGATCGGCGTTCCCTACTTTCCCGTCGATCCCGGGAAGATCAAGGCGATCGTCATCTCCGATATGGGTGACAAGCCTTCCGAGGAGGCGAAACCCGATGCGATGGGGGCGGCGATCGGCCAGCACCTCGTCGACTTCTTCAGGAAGGAGGTCGCCGCCGGGAGGCTCAGCGAATCTTGGCCGCCCTTCGAGCTGGGATTCGGGGAATTGTTCGGGAGCATGATGAAAAAGATCGGCGAAGGCGGATTCAACAATTTTTGTTTTCACTTGCCTATGGTTACCGATCCTGTTTTTGAACTGGTCGAAGCAGGGAGGGTCGACTGGGTTGAGGCGATTGCCCTGCGGCTCTCTTCTGACGCCTGGAAGCGATTTGAGCAGGAGCCGGATCGTTACAAAAAATTGATTGTCCTGCGTCCTTTTACGGTCATCAACTCAGCGGAGCTAATCCAGAGGATGGGGGTGACCGCAATCAATGGCTGCCTGGAGATGGATCTCCAGGGTCAGGTGAACTCAAGCCATTTGCTCGGCGCCAGGATCGTGGCCGGCATCGGGGGTACGTACGATTATGCCCGGAACACTCCTTGCTCGATCTTCATTGCGCGCTCGACCACCAAGGGAGGGAAAATATCGACCATCGTTCCGCTTGTTTCTCATGTCGACCATACGGAGCATGATGTGGATATCCTGGTGACGGAACAGGGGTTGGCCGATCTGCGGGGATTGGATCCTCGGGAGCGGGCACGGGAGATCATCCGGAAATGTGCACATCCCGATTACAGGGAGATGCTGTCAGACTATCTGGCCCGGGCTGAAAAGGAACCTGGACACATCCCCGTCTTGCCGGAGGAATCCGGTTCATTTCATTTGCGCCTCAAGCGGTTCGGCAGCATGAGGGAAAGCGGTTCGTAGGGTTTCTTTGCGGCCTGCCAATTACTGGTTGAATATGGCGCAGGTGATGCTGCATCTGCGGCCATGGTTGCCGCATTTTTTAGCTTGACACCCGGGGAGGGTTGCGGTTAAGGAGGCGGGCTGCAACGGCGGGTCTGAGGTTTTAGGAAGCAACCGTCTTGATAAGCAGTGCGTCGGTGGGAAAACGGGGGAGCCGGAATGGGAGGTATTTTGCATGGATAATTATACTTTTGGGATTACGATGCTGATCTGCGGCATGGGGGGGACAATCCTGACCCTCTGGATCTTGAGCCTCGTGATGAGCCTTTTGGGGAAACTGTTTCCCGAAAAGCCGACAAAGAAGGAGGCGTAGGAGATGGCAGACGCAATAATAAACGGACTTGGCGGCCTGACCGTCGGCTTTCAGATGCTTGCGGTGGATTGGCGTAATACCGTCATGATTCTTGTGGGCTTTGTGCTGCTCTACCTCGGAATCAAGAAGGACTGCGAGCCTCTGCTGCTGGTCCCGATCGGTTTCGGGTGTATCCTGGTCAATATTCCCCTGTCGGATGTGATGAGCCAGGAGGGATTCATCCGGACCCTTTATGACGCGGGTATCGCGACGGAACTCTTCCCGCTCTTGATCTTCGTCGGCATCGGAGCGATGACGGATTTTGGTCCCGTGCTCGCGC
>CAIUXU010000472.1 GCA_903903205.1 uncultured Syntrophobacterales bacterium | reverse complement strand
CGCACCGGGACGGCGGATGGTCACCTGGTGATCTTTGACCGTAACCCGGAAAAACCCTGGGAGGAGAAGATCTTCCGCCGGGAGGCACAACAGGACGGAAAGAGGATTATCATCTGGGGGATGTGATTTCTTCAAGATCATGCTCCTCAGATATACCGGGGGACACAATCCGGGGAAAGCCAAACTTCATTTAAAAAATGGTTTTGAGGAAAGAAAATCATGCAAAACATCCATATAAATAACCCCCCAGTGGATGCTAATTGCCGGACGATGGCCCGGGCTTTACCGGCGGAAAGAATACCTAAAAAATGTTAGCAAAAAACGTTCACATCATCAGCCTCGGCTGTCCCAAAAATCAGGTTGATTCCGAGGTGATGGGGGCCATCCTTGCCGAATCGGGCTATCTGCTGACGGACCGGCCCGAGGATGCCTCCGTCATTCTGATCAACACCTGCGCCTTCATTCTCCCCGCCCGGGAGGAGGCAATCGCGGAAATTCTTCAGGCGGCGGCATGGAAAAAAGGACGGAAGGACTCCCGCCCGCACCTGATTGTCACCGGCTGTCTTCCGCAACGTTACGGCAAAGAGCTGGAAGAGTCGCTGCCGGAGGTCGATCTCTTCCTCGGCACGGCCGAGATCCCCCATATCGGCCGGCATCTGGACCGGCTGCGGAACCTCCCGAAAACCAAAACCGGCGGCACACGACGCTCCGTCGTCGGCCGGCCGACCTTCCTGATGAACGCCGGCCACAAACGGCTGATCTCATCCCCGGCGCACAGCGCCTACATCAAGATCGCCGATGGCTGTTCCAACCGCTGCTCCTACTGCGTGATCCCCTCCATCCGCGGCAAGGCGCGGAGCCGAACCATCGACGACATCCTCCGTGAGGCGGAAGAGCTGGCCGCAAGGGGGGTCCGCGAACTGATCATCACCGCCCAGGATACAACGGCCTACGGCCTTGACCGGAAGGGCAAACCAGGTCTGAGTCGGCTCCTCCGGGAGATGGCCGCCATCGACGGCCTTTCCTGGATCCGCCTCCTCTACACCTACCCTGCCCGCCTGACGGAGGAGCTCCTCCGGACGATTGCGGAGGAAGAGAAGATCTGCCGCTACCTGGATATCCCCATCCAGCACAGCGACGATGCGATCCTCACCGCGATGAACCGGCGGGGGGACAATGCATTGATCCGCAAGGTCATCGCGCACGCCCGTGAAGTCATTCCCGATATCGCCCTGCGGACCTCGCTGATCGTCGGCTTTCCAGGGGAGACTCCGCGCCGGTTCGAGAGGCTCCTCGCCTTCGTCCGGGAGACCCGCTTTGACCATCTTGGCGTCTTTCCATACTCCCGGGAGGAGGGAACGGTGGCCGCAATCCTGCCTTCACGGATCTCCGAAAAGGAAAAGGAACGGCGCCGAGGCCTCATCATGGAGGAACAGGCATCGATCTCCCGTGAGATCAACAGCGTACTGATCGGCACGCGGCAGGAGATCCTCATCGAGGGGCCGGGCGAACTGGAAGGGTTTACCCGCGTCGGAAGGTGTCGCCGCCAGGCCCCCGAGATTGACGGAGTGACCCATCTTCGGGGAGGGAATCCGGAGGTGGGCGAGATCGTCGCCTGCCGGATTACCGCCGCCGATGACTATGATCTGTTCGCCGAGTTCATTGGGGAAGAAGAGAGCAAATGAATAAATGGGTGGCTGTCTGCAATTAACCCAGAGGAGAAAGGTAAAATGGAGAGATTTCGGACAAAATCACGGATGGCGCTGTTGATCATCTTGGCAGTGCTTGCGGTGGGGATGCCACAATTTTCGGCGCACGGGCAAGGTCAGGCCAAACCAGGAACAGAAGCGCTTGTCCGCGTTGAATTGAAAGGCCCGATTCAAACCATTGGCTTGCCCGTCTATGCCCACCTCCTTGACGGGGCCGGGAATGACTATGCCCTGGTGATAGCCCCCATCGATCAAATTGCCGGCGCCGGTCTTTCCTACCAGATCCTCGATGATCCGGCTCTCCCCGGCACATATTATCTCGCCCGCGAACGACGAAAAGGCGCGCGCCAGGCCGTCGCCGAACGTTTCACCATACTCCATGATGACGGTCGGCGCATTCTTGTGAAAGGCAGCCCCGGGGTCGCCGATCAACTGTCCGAATTGGGCTTCGATATCAGTGCGATCCCTGTAAAGCCCATGATTATCCGCACACCATTTGATATCAATCTGGCCCCTTCGCAAAAAACCATTTCCCGCACCGTGAAATCGTCGATTGCATCGGCATTCACCGTCACCCATGATCCCCGCGTCGCGGCCATGGTCGATCAGGTGCAGCAGACCGCCCTTTACGATGAGCTTGGCAACCTGTCCGGAGAAAACGCTGTCACCATTTCGGGAAAACCTTATACCATGACCACACGACATACGGACTCCGGCGCCCCGATACAAAACGCCACCCAATATGTTTATGAGCGCATTGCGGCCCTGGGTCTCACCGTCTCTTTCCATGACTGGTCGATTTCTCCCTACGCCAACCGGAACATTGTGGGCACAAAAACAGGGAGAACCAAACCATCGGAAATCGTCCTCATCACCGCCCATCTCGATGATATGCCCATAGCGGGCGCTGCCCCGGGAGCTGACGATAACGCTTCGGGCAGCGCTGCGCTCCTCATGGCTGCGAAAATCATGGCTTCGGGAACCTTTGAACGGACCATCCGGTTTGTCTTCTTTACCGGTGAAGAGCAGGGTTTGTATGGCAGCCAGGCCTACTCCGACGCGGCTTCCCTGGCAGGCGAAAACATCGTGGCCGTGTATAACATGGATATGATT
>CAIUXU010000471.1 GCA_903903205.1 uncultured Syntrophobacterales bacterium | reverse complement strand
CTGAAAACCGACCGGCCGCCCTACATCATCATGTTGACGACCAGGACCGAAAAAGTGGATATCATCGCCGGGTTGGAGTCTGGCGCCGACGACTACCTGATAAAACCTTGTGATATCGGAGAACTTCGTGCCCGTATCGGTGTTGGGCGTCGCGTAAGCGATATGCAGGATATCGTCGCAGGCGAGATCGGGGAACTCAATCACGCCCTCAACCGCATCAAGGCACTGCAGGGCAATCCGCCGATCTCCCGATAGAAGCACTCGGGATGACAGGGGTAGTAGAAGCACTTCGGGGATGTCAGAGATAGCCGAAGCACTGGGGGTGACAAATGGCATATTGGGGAGAGAGCATGAATCATCAAGACAAACGCATCCTCGTTGTTGAGGATAATGAGGAATACCGTGACGTGCTCGGGAGACTCCTCGGTAAGCAGGGTTACAAATTTGACAGCGCCCAGGACGGGATTGAGGCCCTGGAAAAACTGCGGACCAGCGCTTTTGATCTGATTATCTCGGACGTTCTGATGCCGCGGATGGACGGTTTTCAGTTGTGCCGCGCCGTGAAAACGGACGAAAAACTCCAGGCCATTCCCGTTGTCTTCTACACCGGCTATTATACCGATGCGAAGGACAAAGAGCTGCTCCAGACAATCGGCGCCGCCCTTTATCTGATCAAGCCGATGGAGAAGGGCATGCTTCTGGAGAATATCCGCCAGGTCCTGGAGCAGCCTGGCACAGAGACAATCCCCGGCCCGCCGTGCATCATTGACGGAAAGGAGTTCACAACCGCGCATACCCATCGCATGACGCTCAAACTGGTCCACCAGGTCGGCGAAATGGCCATGATCGCCAAAATCGGGAGGGTGGTCGGTTCCACTCTGGATATCCATCAGATATATGAAATGGTGGCCGTCGAAGCCCGCAAGCTGATCCCCTTTGACAGGTTTCTGGTGAACCGGAAGGAGACCCCGGATGGCCAGTTTACATGCGCCTATGTTTCCGGAATGGATAGCCCCGGGCGGAGAGAGGGTGATTTGTATCCCGGCCAGGGGTCGGCGACGGGTGTCGTCATGAATACACGCGAAAGCATCCTCATCCAGCCGGATGATGCGGAGGAGATCAAGGATCTCTATCCCAACCTCTATGAAACCTTCCAGGCAGGGCTGCGTTCAACGATGTGCGTCCCCCTGATTTCCATGAATGAAGTGATCGGGAGCATGAACTTCCGGTCCAAAAAACTGAAGGCATACACCGAACAGGATCTCCGTCTGGCGGAAAAGATCGGGATGCAGGTTGCCGGGGCGATCGCCAATGCGCGGCTGTTCGATGACCTCAAAAAGGTGGAATCAGACCTGTTGAAGGCCCACGAGGAGCTGGAGAAGAAAGTCATCGAACGCACGCTGGAGCTTGAGAAGGTCAATCAATCATTGCATTTGGAAATAATGGAACGAAAGAGGTCCGAAACCTCTCTAAGCGAAAGCGAGCAAAAATATCGTCTCCTGGCGGAAAATTCAGTTACCCCCATATGGACCGTCAACCTGGAAGGCCGCT
>CAIUXU010000470.1 GCA_903903205.1 uncultured Syntrophobacterales bacterium | reverse complement strand
AGAAATGACCTGACTTTGGTCGCGGGTGTGCGATGAAAAAACATCTCAATACGCTGTTCGTCACGACGCAGGGCGCCTATCTCGCCAAGGAAGGGGAGACGATCGTCGTCAAGGTCGAGAGGGAGGTCCGCCTCCGGCTGCCCGTCCACACGATCGGCGGTATCGTCTGTTTCGGCAACGTCTCGTGCAGCCCTTTTCTGATGGGCTTCTGCGCGGAAAACGGCGTCGGCATAAGCTTTTTGACGGAGCACGGCCGCTTTCTGGCGCGGGTTCAGGGTCCGGTCTCCGGAAACGTCCTCCTCCGCCGGGAGCAGTACCGCCGCGCCGACGATCTGCGGGCCTCCGCCAATGTTGCGCTGGCAGTCCTGACCGGGAAGATTGCCAACAGCCGGACCGTCCTCCAGCGGGCGTTGCGCGATCATGCGGACAAGATGGCCGCCGAGGAGGTTGGTTTCGCCGTGAAGCGGCTGAGCAACCATCTCGATCTGCTGACTGAGGACAAACCTCTCGACGTCCTCCGCGGCTGCGAGGGAGACGCCGCCCACATCTATTTCAGCGTCTTCGACCATCTGATCGTGGCCCAGAAGGAAGATTTCTCCTTTCAGGAACGGAACCGCCGGCCGCCATTGGACAACGTTAACGCATTATTATCATTCATATATACGCTAATTGTCCACGACATCCGCTCGGCCCTGGAAACGGTGGGGCTCGACCCGGCTGTGGGATTCCTCCACCGGGACCGCCCCGGCCGGCCCAGCCTTGCTCTCGATATCATGGAAGAATTCCGGCCCTTCCTGGCGGACCGGCTGACGCTTTCCTTGATCAATCTTCGTCAGATCCAGGGAAAGGGATTTAAGAAGTCGGATTCCGGCGGTGTCCTGATGACGGACGAGACGCGCAAAACGGTTCTGGTCGCGTACCAGGAGAGAAAACAGGAGGAAATCCTGCACCCGTTCCTGGACGAGAAAGTCACGATTGGCCTGCTGTTTCACACGCAGGCCCTGCTGATGGCGCGGTATCTGCGGGGCGATCTCGACGGGTATCCACCGTTCATCTGGAAGTAGGGAGGTATCATGCTGGTTCTCGTCAGTTATGACGTTGCGACAACGGATTCGGGAGGCCCGCGACGGTTGCACCGTGTGGCCAAGACCTGCCAGAATTACGGCCAGCGGGTTCAGTACTCGGTTTTTGAGTGCATCGTCGATCCGGCCCAATGGGCGGTGCTGCGCCAGAAACTGATGGATGAGATCAATCCGAAAGAGGACAGCCTGCGTTTCTACTTCCTCGGGTCGAACTGGAAGCATCGCGTCGAACATATCGGCGCAAAGAAGGCGCTGGATCAGGAGGGTCCGTTGATCATCTGACGGCGCCCCCGCGAACCTCAGGCGGCCACGATTTCCAAGTGCGGTTCGCGGAATTGATAACACTTTGTTTTCATGTCACTTTTTTGGAAGTTCTTTGACAATTGAATATTGGATGGTCTTTTTCAGAACATGTACGCGGAATGGAGTAATTATTAGATGTGTTTTTTGGTAAGTTATAAGAAGTGAGTCGCCCCCCGCGCGGGGGCGTGGATT